>DASSGE010000084.1:0-5748 GCA_035693605.1 Binatia bacterium | reverse complement strand
GCTGATGTCGTCGTAAAAACCGGGATTCTCCGGCAAATAGCCGACGCGTTTTTTGACCTCGAGAGATTGGCTGGTGGGATTGAAACCGCATACGGAGACTTGTCCGGACGTAGGCTCGGTCAATCCCAAAAGCATCAGGATGGTTGTCGTTTTGCCGGCGCCGTTGGGGCCGAGAAAGCCGAAGACCTCGCCTTCCTCGATGGACAAATTGAGCGCGTTGACGGCGAGTTTTTCGCGGTAGCGCTTGGTCAGATTTTTGGTATCGACGACTGTGCTCATCTACGACCTAGACGGAAAAATACGATTCCCAGTCCGATCACCACCAAGCCGACGATGCCAAAGCCTAGCCAGCCCCAGATTGTCGGGGTCGAAACCGTAACTCTGAATTCAACCGATTTGGTGACCTCAGGCGAATTGGCGGTCAAGGTCAACAGATAGTCACCCGCGATGGTACGGTCCGGGGCGAGCACCTCCATCTTGATTTCCTGCACCTGGCCGGGTTCGATGGCAGCGATCTTGTCGGGCTTAAACTCGACGGTCCACTTGTCACTGGGCTTCTTGGTGACGAAACTCAAGTTGCGAATTGGCGCGGTGCCCGCATTACCGACGACGAAATCCACCGGGGTTTTTTTCCCGGCAGTTACCGAGGTGTTGAGCGTGCCGGCAAGCGAGCCCATTTTCAGGTCTTGAGTGCCCTTGAGGCTCACCTTGACAGTCGCTGAAGCCTCAAAGGCACCTGAGCGCGCCGTTACGGTGATCGGCTGTTCTTTGGCATCCGCCTTCGCCGGCGTGTCGATCTCGACACTGAGAGTCTCGGAGCCGTTCTCCTTCAGCTGAATCGAAGAGATTTGTTGGTCGCCGAACTGCGGTTTGAAGCGCAGCGTCCAGCCTGGCGGAGTTTGTGCGGCCAAGGAAGTGGTCAACGGTTTGTTGGTTTCATTCTTGAGATCGACGGTGAATTTTAACGTTTGGCCGGAACCGCTACTTAAAACCGGATACTGGCTGGTGAGCTTGAGACCGCCGGTTTCGATTTTCTTCGAAGTTACCCGGTAGTTGATGGTTTCGACGTACTGCGTGCCGCCTTTGATATCCTTTGCGGTAATCTTCACGGGATAGGTGCCCGGGCGGGTGTTCTCGGGAACTTTGGCTTTAAATTCTAACGTGGTCGACTTATTGGTATTTTGATCGCCGCCTTGAACCATTACCGAGCGGATTGGAAAGCTCGGATAGCGGGAGTTGAAGTTGATGTCCCAGCCGGCGGGAATGCCTTCGATTTGCAGACTTACTTCGACCGGATCTTTGGTGCGGTTTACCACTTCGGCGTCCATCGTCGCCTCTTGTCCTTGACCGACGGTCAGATCCTTGAAGGGGAGAATTAAGTTGAACGATTGCGTGGACGGCGTGCTGGCAGCGTCAGCCGCCCAGCCTAGGTCAGTCAAACTTGCCGTGGCGATAAAATAAAACGCGAGCGCGTAGCCAAACATCCGCGGGCGGATAAGTGCGGACCCGATCCTCATAAAGCAATCCCCCATCAACTGCGATAAATTTGATGCCGATAAATAACCATAATGTGCATTACCGTCAAGGGCCATGACGAATTAAACCTTGCCCAATTGGCGCAAAGCTTCGTAAAGCACGATCGAAACCGCGTTGGAAAGATTCAAGCTGCGTACTCCCGTGCCCATCATCGGGATGCGAAAGCTCCGGGTGCCGTTGGCCGTCAACATATCCTCGGGCAAGCCGCGGGTTTCCGGTCCAAAGACCAAATAATCTCCGTCTTGGTAGCGTGCCGAGGTGTAGGATTGCTCGGCCTTTTTGCTGAAAAAGAGCAACGTCCGCGGCTTTTGCCGCTCGATGAACGTCAACCATGATTGATGCACATGAAGTTCGACGAACGGCCAGTAGTCGAGGCCGGCGCGCTTGAGGTGTTTGTCATCGATCTTGAAACCCAACGGTTCGACCAAATGGAGCGGCGTCAAAGTCGCGGCACATAAACGCGCGACGCTGCCGGTATTAGGCGGAATCTCCGGTTCGAAGAGAACGACATGCATCTAGTTTTCCAAAATCAGGGTGACCGGACCATGGTTGACCAGTGCCACCTGCATGTCGCTTTGGAACTTGCCGGTGGCAATGCTCAAACCGCTGTCGCGTAGTGTTTGGATGAAGACTTCATATAATTGCTCGGCCAATGCCGGCGGCGCGGCGGCGGTGAACGAGGGCCGGTTGCCCTTGCGGCAGTCGGCATACAAGGTAAATTGCGAGACCACCAGGATCGCGCCAGCGATATCCAAAACGGAGAGATTCATTTTGCCCGACTGATCGGCAAAAATGCGCAAATGCTTGACCTTCTCGGCTAGTGCGGCAGCCTTGGTCCGATCGTCATCCGGTCCAACGCCGACAAATAGACATAGTCCAGCTCCGATGCGGCTGCTGATTTGGCCGTCGACCGTTACGCTGGCCTCGCTGACTCTTTGAACGACTAGGCGCACTGGTGATTTGGATCGGGTATTAACGTAGAATCAAATTTCTATCAGAGAACCTTATCGGTAACAATGATGGCCAATGTTGGCGATTAAGCTTTGCAGCCCTTATCTTTTGGCGTGCGCGCTCGTGTCAGGAGCGGCGTTCGCTCAGCCTTCGGTCTTTGCGGCCGCCGGCGGTAAAGTTGTCGGTGCCGTCAGCGTGGTGGGAGCGTTGGAGAAACCCAAACCCCTGCCCGTATTCAAAAACCGATCTTTCTGCGGCAGCAGTGTGCCCAACGAAACCCTGCTGATCGACGGCGAGGGGCGATTGCGTAACGCCGCGGTTATCCTTCGGCCGCTCAATGCCTCAACCCATATCCGCGCGAACAAGATAACTCTCGATAACCAACAATGCGCTTTCACGCCGCACCTCCAGATCGCCCCGTTGGGCAGTGAGCTGCTGCTCAAGAACAGCGATCCGATCCTGCACACGGTGCACGCACGCTTGGGTCAGGAAACGTTATTCAATATCGGTCTGCCGAAATGGCGCCAGGTGACCAAACGACTCGATCGTGCGGGGGTGATCAGGATCGACTGTGATGTGCTGCACACGTGGATGAGTGCCGTCATTATTATCACCGACAGCCCCTACTATAGGGTGAGTAACGATCGTGGCGAGTTTGCTTTCGACAGTGTAACGGCCGGTGCTTACGATCTCGAGATTTGGCACGAGCGGCTCGGGCGGCAATCGAATCGAATTGCCGTCCGGGACAACGGCACGACCGAGGCGGATGTCGTTTTTGCGCTGGAAAAGAAGCCCTAGTGCTGTTTTTGCTTTGTCGATCTGTTAGTTTCTGTTCCAGGTCCCTCCATGTATCCGATACTTTTCCAAATCGGTCCGCTGACCATTTATAGTTTTGGTGCTTTTATGGCGCTCGCGGCGTTGACCGCGGCTTGGGTCGTCAAGCGCGAGCTGCCGCGTTACGGCTACAATCCTGAGTTGGCCTCCACGCTGGTTTTCGCCGCCGCTTTCGGCGGCCTGTTGGGTGCGCGGCTGTTGTTCATCATTGAAGAGTGGCAAGGATTTCTCGCCGCACCGATGAATTATATTTTAACCGGCGCCGGCTTCACCTGGTACGGCGGTTTTTTTGGCGGCGTTGCGGCGGTCAGTTGGGTTCTAAGAAAAAATAAAATCCCCTGGTTGGTCGGCGCCGATATGACCGTTCCGGCGCTGGCTTTGGCTTATGGCGTCGGCCGGCTCGGTTGCCATTTCGCCGGCGACGGCGACTGGGGCGCGGTGACCACGGTTCCGTGGGGCGTCGCCTACACCAAAGCGATTGTCGGTTGGGCGGATCCGAACACCGGGATACCTTATGCTCCGGGTGTCGTGGTCCATCCGACGCCGATTTATGAGTTTCTCCAGGGTGTGTTCGTGTTTGGAGTGCTCTGGTCGTTACGGAAGAAAGGTTTGGCGGCGGGCACTCTCACTTGGCTCTATTTTATTCTCGCCGGATTGATGCGCTTCATCGTCGAGTTCTGGCGCATAAATCCAGCCATCGGCTGGGGATTTTCCGAAGCTCAGTGGTTCAGCTTGTTGCTGCTTGGATTTGGACTCGTCATGTTAATTATCCGCCCGACTCGCGGGCGGCTTGAAACCAGCCGGGTAGCGCGCTAGTTTTGCCTGCAGCATTCATGAAGCGCGTACTCATCATCGCTGTCTGCTTTTCGATTCTCTACGCCGGAGCGGCATGGGCGTTTGCCGGCTGCGAGAGTCTAATCGCCGCCGCTGCTGGACACGAGCATGGTGATGACAGTGACGGTCATCACCACGATGCTGGTGATGCGCCGCGGCATGCCGATACCGAGAAGATCCACTGTCCCAATTTGTTCGGGGCGTTTGTGATTGCTTCGAGAGCCGCGTTCGAGCCGTCACCGCGACTCTCCGCGTATATCGATTATCAACTCTTGGACCTGGCATCGGTCTTCCGCAGTTCCGCTTCTCGTTGGTTCGATCTCGGGCCGCCCGGTCCCGCGATTTCTCAACGTCCGCTTCGTCTCCTGCTTTCGGTCATCCGTATCTAACGCCGCGCTCGCGGTTGGTTTCGTTGTCTTCATTTATTATCGCGACCGATCGGCGTTGGTACTGCCTCGCTGATTTGAGGAAACCATGTCCAGACATTTTTACCTGGCGAGCGCCATGGCGCTGCTATACCTGCTCGCTGCCATGACCACTAATGAAGCCGCCGAGCGCGGCGAAACAAAGTCCGTCGAGTCTCATCATCATCCGCGCAATTGGCGCTTCACCATGCCCAAAGGCAACGCCGCCAATGGCCGTGCAGTTTTTGAGAAATTCGCATGTTTTGACTGTCACCGGATACGCGGCGAGTCGTTTCCGGAGCCCACTTATAACGACGGCCCGGAATTGAGCCAAATGGGGCCGCTGCATCCGTTGGAATATTTTACCGAGTCGGTGCTTCATCCCGACGCCTTGGTGCCGCGAAATTTACGTGATCGCGACGGCAAATCGCCGATGTCGAAAGAACATCTGGATCGCATGACGTTACGCGAACTGATCGACCTGTCGAGCTACCTGGCGAGTCTCAAGCCGCCGACAACGGCTAAGACGGTGACGGGCGTCGGCAAGGTGGTTGCGCTGGTACCGCAGAGCCGGGAGTTGGTCATCGATCACGAAGAGATCAAGGAATTCATGGACGCCATGACCATGGGTTACAAGGTCAGCTCACCCGCGCTGCTAAAAAGTCTCAAACCAGGGGATAAAATTCGTTTTACCGTCGACACCCAGCGGCGGGAGATTACGAAAATTGAATTATTCAAAAACTGACGAAACCGCGATGGCAACCATCGAGATCGAGAAACATTTATTAGCCAACCTCCACGAGTTTGTCGGGTTTGCCCAAAGACGATTGAGGGATGCTCACCTCGGTGCCGGCGCGGTGCAGGAGAGCTTGCTCAAAGCCATGGGGGCGAAAGAGCAACTTCGCAATGCGGAAAGCGTAAAAGCGTGGTTCTATCGGATACTGCGCCGGACGATTATTGATCTTTATCGCCGGCGCGACGCCCGGGACCGGGCGCTCGAGAATCTTCAGCGTGAGGTTAATGGTCCGCCGGACGACGAAGAGGAGCGCTTGGTGTGCGCCTGCATGACCGAGTTAATAGCAACTCTGACGCCGCAATATGCTGAGTTAATCCAGCGCCTTGATCTGAACTCAGAAGACCCGGTAGCCGTGGCCTCGAGCCTCGGTATTAGCAAGAACAATTTGACGGT
>DASSGE010000083.1:0-2224 GCA_035693605.1 Binatia bacterium | reverse complement strand
GCCGAGATCGACCGATACGGCAACTTGAACACCCATTGGGTAGAAGAAGACGGCAAACGTACACGTCTGCCGGGTAGCGGCGGCGCCGCCGATATCGCCGCCATGGCCAAGCGCAGCATCATTATCATGAATCACGAGCGGCGCCGCTTCGTCGATACAGTCCATTACATCACGTCGCCCGGTTTTGGCACCGGCGGCGATTGGCGATTACTTCAAGGAATCTCCGGCGGCGGTCCGAGCCGGGCGATCACCAGCTTGGGAGTATTTTCTTTCGATGCCAAGACGAGCGAGATGATCCTGACGTCCAATCACCCCGGTGTGACCGTGGCCGATATTAAGAATGAAACCGGCTGGCCGTTGCGCATCTCGCCTGACCTCACGGAAACAGCGCCGCCCAGCGCGGCTGAACTTAGCGCCGTGCGAAAATACGATCCCAAAGGTGTTTGGACATCTTGATACGGAATTTGTACGGAGCTGGACACCACTCGGTTATAAGCCGAAGGGTTCTCACTTTGTCGACTGGAAGTCGACTCTTGCTTCCGTCATTCCGGCGCGGAGCTTGCCCCGGACTCGATCCGGGACAGGAATTCAGGCTTATTTGGCCTCTCGCAGAACAAGCATAGATGGATCCCGGCCGGAGTTTATTTTGAGCCTAGTCGAAGGGCCGGCATGACAAACCTTCGCTTCCACCCGAAGGCGAGGGATTCAACCAACCCCGAAAGAAACATCAAATTTACTGTTCTAGTTTGGCGGAGTTAATCGTGACCGGCTGCATCGGCACATCTTGATGATGGCCTTTATTTCCCGTGGGCACTTTCTCGATACTGCGAACTACATCCATGCCGTCGATGACCCGGCCAAACACGGCATAACCGAATTCCGCGGCCGCCGTGCTGCGATGGTTCAAGAAGTCGTTATTCTTGACGTTGATGAAGAACTGAGAGGTCGCGCTATCGACAACGTTAGTGCGCGCCATAGCGACGGTGCCAACATCGTTTTTTAATCCGTTGGCGGCTTCGTTCTTGATCGGTGCCCCGTTTTTCTTCTCGTTCATTGCCGGATCCATGCCACCGCCCTGGATCATGAATCCGGGAATAACCCGATGAAAGATCAGGCCGTCATAGTGGCCGGCGCTGACGTACTCGACAAAGTTCTTGGTCGTGATCGGTGCCTTTGCCGCATCCAATTCGATGCGGATATCGCCCATGCTTGTTGACATCAATACGACCGGATTCTTATCTGCCATTATCGCCTCCGAAATTAAATATTCAGCAACACTAGCACTTCGGGACGTCGACTTATAGTCCTGGAATGATCGAGGCCGGATTCGGTGGAAATATCGCTACGGGTGCGCTATGGGTTAGCCATCGATCAAATAGCTTTAAGCGCAGTGAAAGGAGCATTTATGGCGAGCAATAGACCAATCGAGGGCATTTTGATGCCGATGCCTGTGGCGTTCAAGCATGACGGTGCCATCGATCACAAAGCGACCGATGCCATTATCGATTTTTATCTGGATGCCGGCGTGCATGGATTTTTTCCTTTGGGAACCCATGGCCAAGGCATGGTGATGGAGATCGACGAGCGCAAGAAGGTTGCCGAGCAGATCGTCAACCGCGTCAAAGGGCGCGTGCCGGTGGTCATGCATATCGGCACGGCGAATACGCTGTCGTCCATCGAGCTGGCCAAACATGCCGTCGGTTTAGGTGTCGATGCCATCGGCGTCGTGCCGCCGTACTACTATCCGCATGACGACTGGGAAGTTTACGCCCACTACAAAGCGATCGCTCAGTCAGTGCCGGGCACGCCGATGTTCATTTACGACAATACCGAAACCACCTGGGTCGAAATCACTCCGGCCAAGGCCAATAAGATTATCGAAGCGATCGCGCCCAATCCGCTGGCCGGCATCAAGGTATCGTTCATCGCCTACGACAAACTGCTGGGTTACGTGTACCAGCTACCGAAGACCACCGGCGTGTTCCCCGGCGGCATTTTTTCTCTCTATACCGGGTATTCCGTCGGTGTCCGCGGCGCGATCCATCCGCCATCAACGCCGTTTCCTGAATCCTGCGTCAGAATGTACGAGGCGCTCAAAGCCGACGATCTCAAAGCTGCGCGCAAAGAGCATGATCTTCTCACCCGGCTGATGCAGGTGGTGGGCAAATATCTGCGCAGCCATGGGCGCGGCGTGTTTTGCGAACTGATGAAGCTGCGCGGACTA
>DASSGE010000082.1:0-5769 GCA_035693605.1 Binatia bacterium | reverse complement strand
GCAATTTAACTTCACCCAAGAATGGCCGGTGTTTTCCCAGGACCATCAGTTTTCTTACACGATTCCCTCTTACCATCTTGTCGATGATGGTTCGCGTGTGTCAGGCCTCGGCGATATCCTGCTTAACTATCGTTACCAGTTGGTTTATGAAGGCGATATCAAACCCGCGGTGGCGCCGCGTTTCAGCCTAATCTTGCCCACCGGCAACCACAAGAAAGACACTGGCAATAACGTGGTCGGTTATCAAATCAATCTGCCGGTCAGCAAGAAGATTACCGATCGGATCGGGCTTCACTTCAACCTGGGCGGAACATTTTTACCGCATGTCAAATCGCCGGTGGATCTTAATGGTGACTCGGCAAAAAAATCTCTGAGCTCGCTCAATGTCGGCGGCAGCGCGATTTACGCGCTGTTCCCGCGCTTTCATCTGATGCTGGAATGGCTTGGCAACTCGGAGCAGAGCTTTAGCGATTCCGGCAAGCGCGAGCGGTCGTTTTTGTCCACGATGTCGCCGGGCTTCCGGACGGCGATCGTCAATGAAGACAAGTTGCAGATCGTCACCGGCGCGGCCATGCCGGTCGGGCTTAACCGTAAGACCGACAACCTCGGCGCCTTTCTCTATCTATCGATCGAGCATAATCTGTTTTAGTGATATTTTTCGGTAGCACGACGACGAGCCTAAACTCGAATCCCGCAACGTCGCAAAGGCCGCAAGGTCCGGACAATTTGGCGAAGGGATATTCGACAAAAGTTCGATCTGTTCCGCTAAAACTAGCGCTTTTGCGGGAACCCTTTCCGATCGAGAATGTCGTCAACTTGCGCCTTATTCAGCTATTTCTTCCTGGAGGTGAAAAAGGATGAAGGGAATTATTGACGCTGATACGCATATTTCCGAGGGCGCGGCGATGTGGGCGCTGATGGATCAGGCGATGCAGCCGCGCCGTCCGATCATGTTGCAGGTGCCGGACGACACCTGGTACGGCAATCGCAACGCGTTTTGGCTGATCGATGGCGAGATCTATCCCAAGCCGGCAGGCAAGGGCAGTTTTGCGCTGGTAACGCCGTCGGAACAAAAGGTCCAGGCGGGGCGCAAGGACTCGACGCCGGCGACACGTGAGATGACCGATATCAAGGGTAGGCTGGCCGACATGGAAAGGCTCAATACGGCGATGCAGATCGTCTACCCGACGCTTTTTTTAGTTTACAACTCCAAGGATAAGGAACTGGAAGTCGCGTTGTGCCGCGCCTATAACCGTTTTCTCGCTAATGCCTGCGCTCAGTCAGGCGGTCTGATGAAGTGGGTAGTGGTCTTGCCGTTTCAGTCGATGAATGCCGCCATCGATGAAATCCGTTTCGCCAAACAGAACGGCGCGGTGGGAGTTTTCTTCCGCGGTATCGAAGGTGAGTATACCCTCGACCATCCCTATCTTTTCCCGGTCTACGAGGAGGCGCAGAAACACAATCTGGCGATCTGCGTGCACACCGGCTGCGGTGTGAAGCAGATATTGGAGATGTTCGATCTCGCCCGCAATCACACCTTCGGTCACACGCGGGTGATGCCGCTGTTGGCATTTCGCGATCTGGTCGCCAACCGCATTCCCGAGCGGTTTCCCGGTTTGCGTTTCGGCTTCATCGAAGCGGCGGCGGGATGGGCGCCGTTCCTCATTCACATTATTCGTCGAGTGCTCAAAGAGCGCTTCAAATTCGTCAGCAGCGACGAATTGTTCCGCGAATACCGGCTCTATATTGCCTGCGAGGCAGACGAGGATATCCCGTATATCGCGAAATATACCGGCGAGGATCATTTGCTGATCGGTTCGGACTATCCCCATAACGATCCGTCGCGCGAAGATCAGTTCGTCAACGCACTCAACGTGCGCGAAGACATTGCGCCGCAGTTGCGGCAGAAAATCTTGTACGACAATCCGCGGGCGTTCTATGCGGTTTAGAAGAATGGAATGTCGGAGAGATGGAGTGATGGTTTTCGCACCACTACTCCAACACTCCAGTACTCCATCACTCCGGGGTCGGGGAGAACGGATGATGAATTATCGGCATATCGCGCGGTTGAGCGTCTTCACGCTCGCGCTACATTGGGCCTCTGCCGGGGTGGGCCAAGAGGTTTTTATCGGCAATCCAGGCAAGAGCCTGAATTTTTTTCATTTCGATCTGGCGATCGAGCGCGGCTTTTTTCGCGAACTCGGGCTCGACGTGAAATTACTCCACACCAAATGCGATGTCGCGGTGACGGCGCTGCTAACGGGTGACTTGCAGGCAAGTGGTTGTGTCGGCACGGCGTCGCGGGTGATCGCGAGTCAAAATGTGCCCGTGCGCACGGTAATCTGGCTGTTCAAGAAACCCACTTTCTATGTCGTCGCCAAACCGGAAATTCGCAACGCCGCCGATTTGCGCGGTAAGACCATCGGCATCAGCTCGTTCGGCAGCGACACCGACTTGGCGATGAAAGTTTACGCTCAAAGCGGCAAGTTGGACCCCGACAAGGATATCAAGCGCATCGTCGCGGGATCGACGGCGACGCGCTTGCAAGGGCTGAAAGCGGGATCGATGGACGCGACCACGCTTTCGCCGCCGTTCAATATCTACGCCGAGCAGATGGGGTTGCGCGTGCTCGCTTATACGGGCGATTATCTGGAATTCCCCCAGAGCGGCTTCACTGTTTCCGATGCGACGCTTAAAAACAAGCGCGACCTGATCAAGCGTTTATTGCGCGGCACATTGCGCGGTCTGCAGTTCTCACTTAAAAATCGCGCTGACACGGTCCGCTTCATCGCCAAAGATTATAAGTTGCAAGAGCCGGTGGCCGAAAAGGTCTATACATCGCTCCTGCCGGCGATGAGCGAGAACGGCTTGGCGACCGACAAAGGCCTCAGAAACATGATCGAAACCCTCGGCACGGCGGTAGGCAAAAATGTCGACTTTCCGCCGGAGCGGCTGGTCGACTATACGCTGCTCAAAGAAGTGCAGAAGGAGATCGGGATACAGTGAGGAGGGATCCGATGAAAGTCATACCGGGGTTGGTTTTCAGCGCGATGATTGGATTGGCCTTGGCAACGGCGGCGCAAAGCGCCGAAGCGCCGAAAGTGCGCATCGCCTACGCAAGCCGCAGCGCCTCGGCGATGCCGCAGTACATCGCGGTGCAAAAAGGCTACTTCAAAGCCGAGGGCCTTGACGTCGAGATAATCCAGATGAATCCCCGCCTCGGTGCAACCGCGGTGGTCAACGGCGATGTCTCCTTCGCCACGCCGTTCACTAGTACCTTTCGCGGGATTCTTCAGGGTTTTCCGATGAAATTGGCCTTGGTGCATTTCAAAAAAGGGCCCTATTTTTTGCTGGTCCGGCCCGAGATCAAAGATGTTCAGCAGCTGCGCGGTAAGCGCATCGGCGTGGCGACCATCAAAGGCACGGACCAATTGGTCGCCGAAGAAATGTTGCAGGCCAAAGGTTTCGACATCAGTCAGATTCAAGCGGTTTCCATCGGCGACGGTCCGGTGCGCATGCAGGCGCTGATCAGCGGGGCGGTGGAAGCGGTCTGCCTGGCACCGCCCCATGATCTCATGCTGCGCAAGATGGGCTATCCTGCGCTCCTCGGCCCCCCGGCACTTGGCCTGCCGTCGGCAGGCATGCTTACTTCCGATCGGCTGATTAAGGAAAACCCGCAAGTAGTTCGGCGCACGCTAAAATCGATGTTGCGTGCACATCAGTTTATCGTCGACAACCGGCAGGAAACCATCCAAACGCTGATCAAATGGCTGCCGCAGGGATTAGATATCGCCGAGCATTCCTACGACAACGAACTTAAAAATATTAACCGCGACGGAACCATGACAGACGCCGAGATCAACTCGATTATTGAAAGAATCGGCGAGAAGAAACGGCCGCTGGATGAAGTGCGGGATTTCTCTTTCGCGCGCGACGCGTTGAAAGAGTTAGGGCTCAGATAAGATCTGACTCATGGTTATTTTGCACGGGTGTATGGTGCGGGTGACGCGGTATGGCTGCCGGGTGCATTTAGTCTAGATTCCTTCGCGATCCGGACCATCGTACGTTCAGGTGCGTCCCAATCCAACGAGAGGCATATACCGACAGACAACGTCCAAAAAGTTCAGGGACGTAGTGGCGACCCTGATCCACCCGAGACGTTGTAAAATGTCTGCTCTATTGCAGGTATATTGAATATACGAGACCAGCGATATTGGATATACGAGCGGTGGTGATAATTGACAACCTTTTAATTGCAGGAGCAAATTTCGAATTGATGATTTTTGGATATTCATACGAGATCTGTTCACTCAATGGTTAGACTTCTTTCTCACCGAACGTTAGAGTGAGCTAGTTTGGAGGTGTTCTCTGTGAAAGGTGTTCAGTTTGTTGTAAATGAACGAGGCGAGAAGACAGCGGTGGTGATTGATTTAAGGAAGCACTCCGAGGTTTGGGAGGACTTCTACGACGCCACCGTTGCGCGGCGGCGCCAGAACGAGCCACGCGAGACACTTGAATCCGTAAAAAAGAGATTGCGTAGGCGGGGCAAGCTAAGTTCTGATGGCTGATTATGCCATCACTTTTGCACGTTCGGCACGCCGGGAGTTGGAGAGACTCGACGCTCCCTTTGTACGGCGGGCGATACCAAAGATCGAAGGTCTTGCCCATGACCCAAGGCCATCCGGATCCCGTAAACTGCAGGGTGGACAAAATCTATGGCGTATCCGCATCGGAGACTACCGGGTTGTTTACAGCGTCGATGATCGACAACGGGTCGTTGATATAGTCAGAATCCGCCATCGGCGAGAAGTGTATCGCTAAATCAAGTCTAACCAGACCGTGCACCGGGCCGTTAGTAGTATATAGACCCCGTTCTTTGACGACGGACCTATACAAATTACTTCCGGCGGCCGGTGACCGTCTGTCTTAGGTGCCACGATGAATCCCCATTTTTATTTGGTTCTCGCTGCCATCATTATGGTGGGGACAGCAGTGTTAATGTGGCGGCGAGGGAGATCCGAAAGGCTCGATTTGGAGCTCTACGTTGCTTTCATACGGCGCGACTTTCCCCAGCAGCGCGAAACAGCGCAGGAGATTGCAGCACGAATCGCGCCGATCGTCGGCTGTGGAATTAATGACCTCCGTCCAGAGCATACACTGAAGCAGATTTTCGAATGGTCACACGATTCAATTTCCGCCGTGGACTTTGCGACCGCGTTCGGCGAGGAGTTCGCTATCGCCTTGAGGCCGGCGTTTTCAACCTCAGTCTTAAGCCGTGGGTTAGACATCAAGTAGCTTTGCGTCGTACCAAAAATCCTCATGACCCGGCGCGACTTGGACACGCCAGCCCGGTGCCAACGCGATATACGGGAGATTTTCGGGACACCGGTCGCTCAAATGTCTTACATGAAATGGTTGAAAAAAGTCAGGGTCTTGGCTGAATGCGTCACCCCACTACACATACCAACCACTAGTGTCTGCTTCAGGTGAATGACGAAGAGCGTTAAGAGGCAGTTGCCCGCGCGTTTGAAGAGCTATAGCCAGCTTGGTTCCCAACGCCGGCGGATCGAACTTCGCACCAAATCGCGCGCACATTTTGTTGTTCAGTAGTGAGGTGGTGCATGCATGTCTAACGCTAGGCGACTAAGCGCTGCCGAAAAAAGCGAGCCTGAAAGACGAGCGTTTTAGGCATCAGTCTTAAGCCGCGGGGTAGGTGCCTCTTTGTCGCTTTGCAACGACTATAGCCTCGTCCACTCAGCCGTGCGGTAA
>DASSGE010000081.1:0-2943 GCA_035693605.1 Binatia bacterium | reverse complement strand
TAAATTGAACGGTATGAAAACAACTATTGATCATGCCGGAAGACTGGTGATTCCGAAACATATATGCCGTGAGTCCGGAATTAAGCCCGGCATGCCTCTCGAGGTTCGTTGGGAAAACGGCGCTATCGCCATTACTGCTGCTCCCTTACCGGCGACACTCGAACGAAAAGGGCGCTTGCTAGTCGCTGTTCCCAGCAAAGATACGCCGCGTTTGTCGGTGGAAACCGTTGAGCGTACCCGAAAGAGTTTGCGCAAAGAACGCTCGGGCGACGCTGCTTAGCCAGTAACCATGTCGAGGAGATTAGCCAATGGCTGAATACATCCCGAGCCCGAGAGATTGGGTGCGCGAGCAGGTCGAACTCTACGAGCGCACGAACGGGGCCGAAGGCAACACGCTGCGCGATACCGGATTGCCGGTCATCATCGTCACTCACACAGGCAACAAGACCGGAGCCGTTCGCAAGACGCCGCTGATGCGTGTCAAGGACGGCGCCAACTATGTGCTGGTCGGTTCGACGGGCGGAGCGCCCAAGAATCCGGTTTGGGTCAACAACCTGCGCGCCAATCCGCTAGTGGAGCTACGCGATCTGGCATTGGTGCGGACGATGCGGGTGCGCGAGGTCACCGACGCGGCGGAGCGAGAACGCCTGTGGAAAGCCGCCGTGGCGGCCTATCCGCCTTATTCGGAGTATCAAACTCGAACCACCCGGGTGATTCCGCTCTTCGTGGCCGAGCCGGTGAGCTAGCGCTAGACCTTCGTCCTCTCAATGGGGTGCGCGAATGTCTGGGGTTCGTGCTGACACTGTGTTCCATTTCTGTGTTCCCACACTCAACGCGTAGTAGCCTGAATGCTACGATGCTAGACCCGACCCCTGTGCTGAAACGACCCTGCCGTAAATGATCCTTTCCTTCGCTTTCCATTCGTGGTTTTTCATCAAGCAGAAATGAAATTGACCGCTCAACCAGTCCTGCGATAAGAGTTTGGTCATAGAAAAAGGCAGTTTATTCCCACTATCAGTATGGCGAGGGGGCAACCGATGCGGAGGACAGCGATGGCAGCAATTGCAGCATCTGGATTGGCGCTGACGGTTGCCGCTGCCGAAGAGACGCCCACCCGGCAGTACGCGCCCGCGGACAGCACATTCTCAATCATCGCCGTGGAGAAGGACACGGGCCTGCTCGGCCTCGGCGTGCAGTCCAAGGCCCTGTCGATCGGCAACCGCGTCGTCACTGGCAAAGGCGGCGTTGCTATTGTCGCGCATCAGTCGTCCTCCAACCCGATGTACGGCAAGCTCGTCATCGACGGCATCGAGCGCGGGATGACACCGCAGCAGGCGCTCGAGTTCGCGCTGCGTGCCGACAAGGAGCCCGACCGCCGCCAGGTCGCCGTCATTGACATCCAGGGCCGCAGCGCCGCGTGGTCGAGCAAGACGATTCCCGACTGGACCGGCCACAAGTGCACGCCGACCTACTGCGTGCAGGGCAACACGCTGGCCAATGGCAACGTGATCGAGGAGATGGGCAAGGCCTTCGAGGCCGCGAAGGGTCCCTTGGCAGAGCGCCTGTTGGCTGCCCTCGATGCCGGCCAGGCTGCAGGCGGCGACCGCCGCGGCATGCAGGGCGCGATGCTCAAGATCGTCAAGCCACTGGTTCGCGCCGACTACGACGACACGCTGCTCGACATCCGTGTCGACGACCACAAGCAGCCGCTCGTCGAGCTGCGCCGCATCCTGGGTGTCACGCGTGGCTTCGAGATGATTGGCCGGATCGGCCCGCTGATCGAGAAGAACGATCTCACAGGCGCCATGGCACTCGCCGAGAGCGCACTCAAGGCCTCGCCCGAGGACGATCTGGCACTGGTGGCAATGGCCGACATCAGCCTGCGCCAGGGCAACAAGGCGGCGGCACTGAAAGCGATCGAGCGCGCCATCGCCTCCAACCCCGCGCAGAAGGGCCAGTTAAAGCGCAACAAGTCCTTTGCCTCGCTCTTTGACGACGCCGAGTTCCGGCGCCTCATCGAATGACTTCAGATCGTTGATCTCGCCATCAATGAATAAAGAGGTGATTCGCTTTCTCCCGGACGCGCAGTCAGGAAAGAAACATTCTGGTTGCTCGGCGCCATCTGCGGGCAAACAACAATCGCTTGGAAATGTATTGATTGGCGTGAACGCTCAAACCCGAAGCGATGCCGAATCCGCGCGATCTTGACAGGCGGCTAGTGGCCATTATACTGGCCGTTATTGAGGTCATTATGAACGAGATATCAAAATACGTCCCAATCACCAAAGCAAAAAACGATCTATTGGACCTGATCCGTCAAATTGAAAGCGCCGACGAGTCGGTCGCCGTCACCAAAAACGGCGTCCCGGCGGCGGTGATCCTCAGCATGGAGAAATACGCCGGCCTGCTCGAAACGCTCGAGATTCTCAGCGACGAGGATACCGTCAAGTCTCTAAGAACTTCTATCCGTCAAGGCCGTAAGGGCAAGTGGTTGCGTCCGGACGAGGTATATCGGCGTTGAGCAAACTGTTCGCTCGTTATACCCCCGAATGCTCCCGGCTCATTGCCAAGCTACCGCCTGAAATCAAACGGCTGGTCCGATCAACGATCGATGCATTGCTAACAAAGCATGAGACGGGTACGGAACTCACCGGTGAACTCGACGGTTACCGTTCCTATCGTGTCAGACGTTATCGCATCATTTACCGGGTCAACGACAAAGAGTCCTGTCTGGAAGTCTATCACGTCGGTCACCGACGCGATGTTTATGAGACCTTGCGATCGCTGCTATCCCGCAAGAGTTAGCGGACGGTGTCACGGTGCCGTCCGATGATAATAAGTCAATACTCAGGCACGACCCCGTTAATTTTCCGATTAATATGCCAGTCCCCAACTGGGCCCCTAGCAATCAAAGCCGGCGGTAATGATTAAACAGCGTCACCG
>DASSGE010000080.1:0-12931 GCA_035693605.1 Binatia bacterium | reverse complement strand
GGTGCCGATATATCGGCCGCCGTCTTTTTCGTGCATGAGAGGCGAGGGGAAAATAGACAGGTCGACAGCGTCGCCTTCTTGGACATTCTCATGTACTGCGCCGGTTTTGACTTCTTCCATGCGCAGCGGCGCAGTTTGTTTCATACGCTCATGGTACATGCGGGTGAATTCCAGGACGTGATCGAATTCCTGTACGACCCCGAGAGTCAGCGCGATGCGTCTCGGCGAGGCGAAATGACCGAATAGCGTGCGGTAGCCGGGCTCGTGATCTTTGATCTTGTCGAAGATCAGCGCCGGTGCATAGGGCGGATGTTCGCGGTAGAGCACGTCGACGATGGCGCCCATCTCCAGGTTCCAGTCAATATTTTCAAGCTTGGTCAGTTCGCCGAAGGCGTCGACTTTGGCAAGCCAGTCGCGCAGGCCGCTGTAGTTCATAAATACTCCATGGATTCAGAAGAATTTTCACCACGAAGAGCACAAAGGACACGAAGGGTTCGGACGATTAATTCTCCGAACTTCGTGCACTTCGTGTCCTTCGTGGTGTGACAAGTCGCCGTATCTCACGCCGGGGTATCGCTACCAGCAGACTTTCCCAGCGTAAGTGAAATTCCGTTGCGTTTGATGTGGATGCGGCTAGTGTCTTTTTTCTTTGTCAGTTCTTCAATCAATTGCATCAGCGGACGTTTGCCATCGAGTTTCGGCTTAGGCGCGCCAGCGCTCATGAGGGCATCGACGTTGTCGCTGCCGGCATAGACGCGCAGTAAGAGTTCTTCGTCCGAGAGCGACGGGCCGCCAAATTTGTTGCGGATCTCTTTGAGCGAAGGTTGGGGAGGGGTCCATGCCGTCCATTCCCTGGCGCGAGCGCGGTTCAAGATCCGGTCTTTGATATTGGGCTCCATTATTTCCGTCGCTTCGGCACCCCACACGCCGAGAGCATATTGAATCACCTGGTCGGTAACCTCTTTGTAGCGTTCGCCGACAATCACATTGATCGCTGCCTGGGTGCCGACAAACTGCGACAGCGGCGTGACCATGATCGGATAGCCGAACTCGGCGCGCACGCGCGCCGCTTCTTCCAGAGTCGCCGGCAGTTTGTCTTCCATGCCGACCAGACGCAGCTGATGGCGCAGGTTGGAAATCATGCCGCCGGGCACTTGATGGAGGTATTGCGTGTGATCGTAGGCGAGCGGCTGGCCGACGGCGAGGCCGTCGCGCGCGGCGACAGCGGTGAAATGTTGCGTCACCGGCTTCAACGGCGCCTCATCGATCCGCGGGTTAAACCCAACGGCGCGCAGATTCTTCGCCATATTAAAGATCGAAGGTTGCGATGAGCCGTTGGCCAGCGGCGGTATCGAGGTGTGAAGGGTCTTGATGCCGAGCTTGGCCGCTTCGAGGTAGCACAGCGGCGCCAGGCCATTGTTGCAGTGAGCGTGAAACTCCACTGGCGTTTCCCCGGCGTTCTTCATGATCAACGGTATCAAGCTGCGCGCGCGCTCGGGCGTCAACAGGCCGCCGACATCTTTGAAGCAGACGCGGTAGGGACGGATCTCGCCGGCCTCTTTGGCTTTCTGCGCGTAATACGCGTCGGTGTGGCGCGGCGATACCGAGTAGATCAAATTGACGATGGTCTCCATGCCCAACTGGCGCAGCTCGTGCAGCTCTTCTTTGAAGCCGCGGAAATCGTTCCAGCAGGTCGACGTGCGCGTCAGCGTGATGCCATAGGAGACGATGCGTTCGACCAGGAGCTTCATAATCGCGCCGGGCAGTTTTTCAAACGCGCCGGAGCCGTGTATGCCGCCGTGCAGTCGCAGCTTGGTATGGCGAAACTTTTTCGTCCCCTGGCGAATCCAATTCCAGGGGTTTTCTTTGTGCTCGCGGACATATTTTTTGATCATATTGGAGCTAAAGAACTCCAATGATTCGAAGCCGGCCCGATCCATCTGCTCGGCGGCGCGGAGCATCGCATCGGTCTTCATGTTCAACGCCCACAGGCTTTGCTGGCCGTCGCGCAGAGTCGTGTCGACGAAAGTAATCTCGTTCATGGAAGATGGGTACCGGAGGTTATCCCGATGGGAAGGGGCGCCTTGCTGTATCCGCCGGAGTGATGGAATGATGCGTGATAAAACTAATACTCCAGCACTCGATTCCGCTTACCTTTTCACTGGGATCGTGTTGCTCTGAATCAATTCGCGGACGATCGAGTAATCGGTGAGTTTGCTGCGGTCGATGCCGGCGGCGCGTTTGTCGACGTAGGTCATCATCTTCACCAAATTCTCGATGGCGGCATCGGGCGCGACCAGATCGACGGTCGCGCGGGCGCGCATCTGTTCATAGGCGTGGTCGATGGTCTCCCGTTCGTCGGTCTGGATGATTTTTTTCAGTACATCGACCGCACCCGATTTATTCACCGTCATATAATGAGTCGCTTCCATGTAAGCTTTGACGAAGCGTAGCCACTTACCGCGGTTGGCTTTCAAGTTGGCGACAGTGACCGTGATCGGACCGTTCATGAAAGCGGTCTTCTTGCTCGGCACCAGGTGAAAGCCCATTTGTTTCATTTTTGGTTCGAAGGCAAAATCGACCGGCGCGGCGTCTATGCCGCCGCGCAATAGAGCCGCCAAGCGTTCTTGCGAACCGCCTAGCTGCAGCAGTGTGACGTCTTTCGAGGTATTGAGTCCGGCGTCTTCGAGCATGACGCGCAGGACCAACGACGACTTGCCGCCGAGCCGGTTGATGCCGACTTTCTTGCCGCGTAGCTGCGACAGATCGTCGATCTTGTCTTTGGTCATGACGGTGTATGAAACCAGATTGTCCCAGCTGCCCAGCGAAGTTACGGCTATGCCTTGCAAGTTGGATTGGACGAGTCCCGTCGGCGCGCCGGAGGTGGCATCGATATCGCCGGAAATCAGCGCTTGATAGGTCGTCGGTTCGCTATTGATGCGAATGATCTCCGCTTTCAATCCATTCTTCTCGAAAAAACCCTTCTCATGAGCGATCAGCACCGGATAGGAGACCGTAGGGAAGAGTGGCACGCCGATACGCACGCGATCCTGCGCCGATGCGGCGGCGACAGCGCCGACCAACATCAGCAAGATAAGTACCGCCGATTTTTTCATGGGAGCTCCTTGATTATTTTGCCCGTCAATCGATTGGGCGCATTATGGTTTAACTGGCGCAGCGGTTTCAAGCGCATCGCGCTTCAAACCATGCTTGCCCTTATCGCCGATAAAGACAACTTGCAGCGTCATTGACATCGCCGGGAATAAGTCGTAGGGTGACTTATCTTCTTCAGTAAACGGCCTTCTGGTAGAGGACATAATAAAGGTTGAAGGCCCCAGTCAGTCTCTCCTTGCGAACAAAAGCCTAAAGGACATTCCGATCAGAGCTTTGCAGTTGGCTCCCATGCTCGGTTCCCATTAGCAGATCATTTCTCAGGGTAAAAGACATTTAACATTCTCTTTTAGGAGGGGAACAACATGGGTAGTAAATTATATGTGGGCGGTTTGCCCTATTCGGTAACCGGAGATCGGTTGCAAGAAATCTTCTCGGCGCATGGCGAGGTTACCTCGGCCAATGTGATTTCCGATAAGTTCACCGGTCAATCGCGCGGTTTCGGCTTTGTCGAGATGAGCTCGGGAAGCGAAGCGCAAAAAGCGATTGAAAGTCTCAACGGCACACAGCTCGACGGGCGTACCTTGACGGTCAACGAAGCCAAGCCGATGGCCAAGCGTGAAGGCTTTGGCGGGGGCGGCGGCGGAGGCAATCGTGGCGGTGGCGGCGGTGGTCGCGGCGGCCGCGATGGCGGCGGTCGGGGCAATCGCTGGTAATCTCGCAAGGGAAATAACTGCACAAAAGGGCAACCGTTTCGGTTGCCCTTTTTTTTGCCTGAACTTGCCAAGTTGCCATTAATGGAACGATTTTTCGCCACCTGCCCGCGCGGCCTGGAGATGATCCTGGTCGACGAGTTGCGCCAGCTTGGCGCCGACAAAGTTCACGCGGTCGGCGGCGGCGTACAGTTCGGCGGCAATCGCCTGCTCTGCTACCGGGTGAATCTCGAAAGCCGGATCGCCAGCCGGGTACTCTGGCAGGTGGCGAAGGCCGGTTATCGCGGTGAGAACGATATTTATCGGATAGTCTATGCAGTGCCGTGGACCGACTGGTTCGACCCGGCGCGAACCATCCGTGTCGATGTCTCGGCGACCAAGAGTCCGCTGACGAGTCTTAACTTTGTCACCCTCAAGATCAAAGACGCGGTGTGCGATAAAATCCGCCAACTGTCGCAACGCCGCCCGAGCGTCGACACACGGGATCCGGATATACCGCTTCAAGGTCATTTAACCGACAGCGAGTTTACGCTCTATCTCGATACATCGGGCGAGCCGTTGTTCAAGCGCGGCCAGCGCGTAGCCACTGGTGACGCGCCACTGCGAGAAAATCTCGCTGCGGGCATTTTGCGCTTGAGCGGCTGGTCTCCAGGAATCCCGCTGCTCGATCCGATGTGCGGCAGCGGGACGATCGTGATGGAAGCGGCTTGCATGGCGCTCGATATTGTTCCCGGTTTGGGGCGCCACTTCGCCTTCGAAAAATACCAAAACTTTGATGTCCTGGCTTGGCGCGAGCTGGTTCGCCGGCGCACGGCCAGTCGCAAGCCACGTGTGGCGTTGCCGATCTATGGCAGCGATATTGACGGCAAGATAGTGAAAGCCGCACAGGCCAATCTGGCTGGCGCGGGTCTCGATCAGGTTGTCAGCTTGAAGCGAGCCGATGTGCTGGAGCTCTCCGCTCCTGCCAAAGAAGGCATCATCGTCAGCAATCCGCCCTACGGAGTGCGGCTCGGCGAGCAAGAGGCATTGGCCGAATTTTACCCCAAGCTAGGCGACGTGTTGAAAAAGCAGTTCACCGGCTGGCGCGCTTACTTTCTTAGCGCCGACATGCAACTGCCCAAGCTCATCCGGCTGGCTACCTCCAAACGCACGCCGCTTTTTAACGGCGCGCTCGACTGCCGGTTGTTCGAGTACAAATTGATCGAAGGCGGGATGCGCAAAAAACCAGTGAAAATGACCGGCGAGACACCGATTAGGTGAACGCTCGCCGTTAGATCACCGTGCCGTCCGGAATGGTCGCGTTCTTGATAACGACGACAATACCGCTGCGGATGACAAAGCCGAGGTCTTCCTGGGTCGCTTCCCGGACGCTATCTTGATTGACGATGCGCACATTGCGGCCGATGCGCGCATTCTTGTCGACGATGGCCCGCTGGATCGTTGTGTTGGCACCGACTCCTAACGGAACTTTGCCGCAGTCGAGGGCTTGCTGCCGTTCTGTTGGCGACTCGTAAAAGTCCGATCCCATCAGTAACGCATTGTCGATAACGCACCCGGTCTCGATGCGCGAACGAATACCGACGACCGAGCGCTTTACCGTGCATTCCTTTAAAATGCAGCCTTCGCCTACCATCGATTCGATTACCCGAGAATCGAGCAGTTTGGTCGGCGGCAAATAACGGGAGCGCGTATAGATCGGCGCTTTTTCGTCGTAGAAGCTGAAGGAAGGGACCGGCTGCTCCGTGAGTGCCAGATTGGCCTCATAGAACGATTCGATGGTGCCGATGTCTTCCCAGTAGTCTTTGAATAGATACGCTTGAACTTTGTGATTGACAGCCGCCGACGGAATAATTTCCTTGCCGAAATCGGTATGCTTGGGATTGGCGTTGAGCAGATCGAGCAAAACCTGCTTCTCGAAAACGTAAATGCCCATGGAAGCGATAAAGGGCAGCTCCGTGGCCTTCTCTTTCGACAGGCCCAGCAGCGTCGTATCGACCGCCATCGCCTTCAAAGCTTCGCCTTTGGGTTTTTCGCTGAAGGAGCGAACGCGCCCGCGCCCGTCGATTTTCATCAAGCCGAACTCGGACGCCCGAGCCTCGTCCACCGGCACCACGGAAAGTGTGATGTCGGCCTTGGTATCGCGGTGACGTTGAATAAACTCTTCGTAATTCATCCGATACAAGTGATCGCCGGATAAGATCAGATATTGATCGACATCCCACTCGGCGAATAGCCAGCGATATTTGCGCACGGCATCCGCCGTGCCTTCGAACCAGCTCGGGCTCTCTTGAGTTTGCTGGGCGGCCAAGACTTCGACAAAGCCCTGGGAAAATCCGGAGCCGGCGGCGGCATAGGTCCGTGCAATGTGGCGGTTGAGCGAGGCCGAATTGAACTGGGTCAAAACGTAAATGCGCTGGAGTTCCGAGTTGATGCAATTGCTGATGGGGATATCGATCAGGCGATACTTGGCTCCTAGCGGCACTGCCGGTTTTGCGCGCAGCTTGGTAAGCGGATAGAGCCGGGTGCCGGCGCCGCCGCCCAAAATAATCGCCAAGACTCTTTTCATGTTGCTTCTGGCGGCATTTCCGATTTATCTCCGCTGAGACGTTTTCGTCTGTACTCAGGATTTCGTGAGGAGATTACGCAGTCGGTGACGGTGATGTCAAGACGACCTACAGAATGCGCAGCTCGGCAGCTTTCACGAAGAAGCGAAACTGCCAGCGCACTTCTCGGGGCGCGCCTGACGCGGAGCAAGCACAAAATAAGTGCGCGGGAATTTTTATTTTGGCAGGCTATAACCTGGCGCGTAAAAACGACAAAACATGAGCGCAACTTGTGCAGAGTGAAACAAGATAAATTTACCTTTTGATCCGCCTGCCGAGGAGCCGAAGGATTTCATTGAATTGCCGCTGCATGGCGATCATTTGTTCGCGCATGTTGAGGGCGACTTCGGCGCCTTCGAAATTAACGCCCATCTCTTCGATCAGCAGGCGGGCGACCCGCACCCGGTCGACCTGGTCGAGAGGATAAACTTTTTCCTGCCGCCGGATTATCGGCCGGATGACCTGCTCCTGCTCCAAGCGCTTGACGAATTTGATGTCGACGGAACAAATTTTGGTTACCTCGGTAATGCGTAGATATTTTCGCGGCATGGCTTCCTCTGTTAGAGCCGCACGTTCTTCCGCACGCTCTCGCGGTAAGCTTGGTCGACCTTATCAATGACATCGCCGGGGAGTTCGTCGTTCGGCACACGCACCATGAGTTTTAGATAGAGATCGCCGGCGGGAGTTTGCCCATGGGCGGCAACCCCTTTGCCTTTGATCCGCAGCTGCTGACCGCTCTGCGCGCCGACGGGAATTTTCACGTTTATCGCGCCATTGATCGTCGGCACCTCGATGCTGGCGCCGCGCACCGCTTCGCCGACGGTGATCGGCAGGTCCATGGACAAATCTCGCCCGGAGCGCGTGAGGACCGGATGAGGGCGGATGCGCGGAGTTATAAGAAGGTCACCGGCCGGACCGCCGCGAACGCCTGCTTCGCCCTTGCCGCGCAAGCGAATTTGCTTGCCGGGATCGGCGCCGGGCGGAATATTGACGCGAATCGTTTCCGGTCGGGTGACTCGACCGCTGCCGCGGCAGACGGAGCACGGGTCACCCGGCAATTTTCCGCTACCCGAGCAGCGCGGACATGTTTGGCGAAATTGTAACGGTCCCTGGGCGACGGCAACGCTGCCGCTGCCGCCGCACTGCGGACAACTCGCCGGCTTTGTGCCGGCTTTAGTCCCCGAGCCGTGACAGGTCTCGCAGGAGACTGGCCGTTCGAGCGTAATCGCGGTTTGAAAACCGCGCACGGCATCGAGGAAGTCGATATCCATGCTCGATTCGATATCGCTGCCGCGTTGCGGTCCCGCCGCTGCGCGCGATCCCTGCCGGAAAATGCCGCCAAGGCCGCCGAAGAGATCGCCAAGGTCGTCCATGTCGAATCCTTGCTGGCTGCCGCCGGCGCGCGCCGACTGCTGGCGCCATTGCTCGTAGCTGCGCGCCTTCTCGGCATCGAATCCGGCGGCGAGACCGGCTTCGCCGAATTCGTCATAAAGCTTGCGCTTTTTTTCGTCGCTGAGTACGTCGTAGGCAACCGACAAGTCCTTGAATCTGCTTTCGGCATCTTTGTTGCCGGGGTTGATATCGGGATGGTACTTGCGTGCCAGTTTGCGGTAGGCCTTGCGTACGTCGTCCTTGGATGCGCCGCGTTCGACGCCGAGTATTTTGTAGTAATCGCGTTCCGCCATCGTAGCTTACAAGATAACCATCGAGCGCGGACTTGCAAGGGAATTGGACACTCTTGGCGACTTATGTCCATACAGGACCGGCGGCCAGGACCACTGGTGAAGCTGCAGTTTGCGGCGCGCTGGCCGGTCGTAATTCGGGAGGGTTTGACAAATTTAAATAGCTCAAACATCGGTCATCCCGGATTGATACTTTCCTTTCTATGTCACGAGCCCATCGCTTTGCGCAATTGGACGAACGACTGGAGCTGCGCCTGATTTATTGCGATTTGGCTGTCCTGCGCCAGGTAGAGGCTGCGCTGCGTGTCGAGCAAGTTGAGATAGTCGATGGCGCCGGCGTCGAATTGTGCTTTGGCGATGTTATAGGCGTTCTGCGATTCGATCACCGATGAGCGGGCGATCTCGGCGCGGTCGTTTGCGCCCTTGAGCGCGGCCAGCGCATCCTCGACTTCTTGAAATGCCGTGAGCACGGTTTTCTGATAGATCACGGCAAGTTCCTTTTGGCGCGCCGTGACATTTTCGAGATTGCCGGTGAGCTGGCCGCCGGTAAAGATCGGCGCGAGCAGGCTCGATGCGATTTGCGATGCCGCGGCGGCCGGGTTGCCGAATCCGGCGGCGATGACCGTACTGGCGTTCAATGCTAACGACGGGAAGAAGGCAGCTCGGGCTGCGCCAATATCCGCATTGACGGAGCGCAGGCTGGCTTCCGCGCTTTCAATATCCGGCCGCGCCGTCAATAAAGTTGCCGGCGGGTTGAGATTGACGGCGGGGAGCGTTAGCGAGATCAGCGGCGCGCTGGGTAGTGAAAAAGCTTGCGGCGCCTGTCCAAGCAATATCGCCAAGGCATTGCCCGTAGTGCTGCGCTGCTCGATCAGCGCCGCCAGCGCGGTGCGAAAATTGTTCACCGCGACGCGTTGCTGTGAAACTTCGAGGCCCGACACGCTGCCGGCGTTGAAGCGAGCTTCGACAATGCGCAGAATCTCCTCAGCGTTGTTAAGGTTAAACTCGGCGATTTTCACGCGATCGTTGAGGCTGAGAATTTGCGCGTACAAGTTGGTTGCATCGGCGGTGACGACCAAACGCAGCGCTTCGCGATCGAATTGGCTGGCGTCGACCCGATAATCGGCGGACTTGGCCTGATTGCGATTCTTGCCCCATAGGTCAACTTCGTAGCTGACATTGGCGCCGCCGCTGGCAGCGGTGGTATCTTGCGGATTTTGAAAAGTGCGGGACGTCGAACCGCTGGCGATTATGCTCGGATACAGCGGCGCCGCGGCGACTTTGGCTTGGGCACGCGCCTGTTCGATCCGGTGCAAGGCGGCTTCGAGGTCGAGATTTTGCGCCAAGACGTCATCGATCATGCGGTTTAATTGATCGCTGCCCAAATCCTGCCAAAACGGAATGTTGCTTTGCTGCGCGGTGCCAACGTCGCTGCTCCAGCCGGCTGGCATCGCCATTTGCGGCCGCTCGTAGTTGGGCGCCAAGCTGCAAGCGGACAACGCCAATGACAGGACGATCAAACTTTTGCTCAGACTATCTTGCATAAATTACCTCTTTACTCCGAAGCCAAGGCGACGACGGGATCAAGCCGGGCGGCTTTGCGCGCTGGCAGATAACCGAAGGCCAAACCTGTGGCCGCCGCGCAGGCAAAGGCCAGTGCCGCGGGCGTGACGGAGAAAATGACGCTCATGCCGCTAAAACGCAGCACCAGGCCGGCAGCGACGCCGACGAGAATTCCCAACACGCCGCCGACCGCGCAGACGACAGCGGCTTCGATGTTGAACTGCAGCATGATGTCGCGCATGCGCGCGCCGGTGGCCATGCGAATGCCGATCTCGCGGGTGCGCTCGACGACGCTGACCAGCATGATGTTCATGACGCCGATGCCGCCGACCACAAGCGAGATCGCTGCCACCGTGCCGAGCAGCAGCGTGAAAGTGTCCTGGGTTTCCATCGCCGCTTGCAGAAACGACGCCATGTTGCGCACGCTGAAATCTTCGGTCTTGTGTCGTTGTCGAAGCAGGGTTTCGATATTCTGCTGCGTGGCATCGATATCTGCGGCATTGCTGACCTTCACCGTGATGCTGCTCAGATAACTTTTGCCGAAAATCCGCACCAAACCGGTGGTAATCGGCACGAACACAACGTCATCCTGATCGCTGCCGTTGGGTGATGCGCCCTTTTCAGTCATCACGCCGATGACCAGGAACGGCACGCTTTTCATCAGCAGGTATTTGCCGATCGGACTGTCACCGCCGGGGAAAAGCGTCTTTGCCACGGTGCGGCCGAGCACGACCACGGCGGCATAGTGTTTCATGTCATCGTCATTGAAAAACTGCCCTTCGGCCACTGGCCAGTCGCGCGCTGACGGAAAATCCGCGCCGGTGCCCTGGGTCGAGGTTTGATAGTCGATGTTGCCAAAGCGCAGTGTCGCGCGGCCATTGCGTTCCGGTAATGCGGCTTCGATATTCGGCAGCGCTCTGACCGCCGCGGCGTCCTCCGGCACCAGCGTCGCGATATCGCCGACGTTGCGAATGCCCGCGGCGCCGGGACGGATCAGCATCAGATTGGTACCGAAGGAGCTGATGCGGTCGAGCACCTTCTGCCGGCTGCCTTCGCCAACGGCTAGCATGGCGACCACCGCGGCGACGCCGATGATGATTCCCAGCAATGTCAGCACGGTGCGAAAAATATTGACCCGCAGCGAGCGTGCCGCGGTCACCAGCGCCTCCTGCGCGCTTGCCAGCAGGCCGACACGGCTGACCAGGTTGTGCGCGGGCTCTTCGACTCGCTTCAAGCTCGGCGCGTTGCTCAATCCGGTGTCTTCGATGATTCGGCCATCCTGAAGGCGCACGATGCGACCGGCGTGCTGTGCGACGTTTTCAGCGTGAGTGATCAAAATGATGGTGCGTCCATCGGCGTGAAGGTCCTTGAGCAAAGCCAGCACTTCGTCGCCGCTTTTGCTGTCCAAGGCACCCGTCGGTTCGTCGGCGAGAATCACCGGCGGATCGTTTACGAGCGCGCGGGCGATGGCGACGCGCTGCTGCTGGCCGCCGGAAAGTTCGGAGGGGCGGTGATCGCTGCGCTCGCCGAGCCCCAACCTTTGCAGCAGTTGGTACGCATGGCTGATGCGTTTGTTTTTTGGCATGCCGGCATAGACTGACGGAATGGCAACATTCTCTTGGGCCGTTGCGGTGGCGAGCAGATTGTATCGCTGAAAAATAAAGCCGAAGGTTTCCCGCCGCAGCGACGCTAGCTCGTCGGCATCGAGATTCGCAGCTTCTCTGCCGAGCACTTTATAGCTGCCGGCGGTTGGCCGGTCGAGGCAACCGACGATGTTCATTAGCGTCGACTTGCCCGAGCCCGACTGGCCCATGATGGCGACGAATTCACCGCGCTGAATATTCAGCGATACTCCATCCAAAGCCCGCACGGTGGTATCGCCATTTTGATAATGCTTGTGAATGTCGTGCAATTCTAAGATGGTCGCGTTCATAGCTGTGGCCCTCGATTGAAGCGCTGCGGGTTGCCCGCGCCACTGCCGCGTTGTGGGTTGTTGGCTTGGTTATTCTGCGTCGACGCGGGGCGGTTGCCGGCAAGTTTTTCGCCGGCCTGCAAACCATCGACGACTTCGGCCTGGGTCCGCGTCTGCAATCCGACGCGGATGACGCGCGGCTCGCGGCCCCGTTCGGTTAACACCGTGACGCGATAAGCTTTGCCTTTGTCGTTGTCTTCGTTGGCGACGCGCCGAGTCAGGAGTTCGGCCGGCACGACCAGCGCGTTGTCCGCCTTGCCGAAGACAAAAAATACTTGCGTGGTCATGCCGGTCATGAGTTTGCGGCCTTCGTTCTTCACGTCGATCAAGACATCGTAGAGGACGACATCGTTGACGATTTGCGGCGAAGGTTGCACCTGGCGAACTTTGCCCTGCCAGCGTCGCTCGCTGTCGCCCAGAGTGGTGAAATAGGCCGGCATGTTTTCTTTAATCCGCGAAACATCGGCTTCGGCGACCTGAGCGCGCACGGTCATGACGTCCAGATTGGCCACTTGCATGACCGTCGGCGCGGTTTGATTGGCATTCAACGTCTGCCCTTCCTTGGTGGGCAGCGTCGTTACGGTGCCGGCCATCGGCGCATAGATCTTGCTGTAGCCGAGATTGGTGCGGCTGGCTTTGAGGTTCGACTCGGTCTCCTGAATTTGCGCGACGACCGCTTGCACTTGGGCGCGCGCCACCGCCGCCTGACTTTCCGTTTCCTGCAGCGCCTGCTGGCTGACGGCGTTTACGGTGATCAGGTTCTGATTGCGCTTGAGGTTCTGTTCCGCCAAAGCCGCCGCAGCCTTCTGCTGATCCAATTGGGCGCGCAGGCTATTCAAATGTGCCTCGCCCGCTTCGACTTGCGCCTGGTAGACGCGCGGATCGAGTTCGGCGAGCAGTTGGCCCTGGGTGACGCTATCGCCGATATCCACATGAATTTTTTTAAGTTGACCGGAAACCTGTGTGCCAACATCGACGTACTGTTTGGCTTCGAGCTTACCCTGCGAGGTGACGACCTCCTCGATATTGGCGCGAGTTACGACAATCGGGCGCACCGCCGGGTCTTGCGGCCGTTGCGCTGCGCTGCTGTACCAGTACCAACCGCCGGCTATGAACAGCAAAACACTGCATATCCCGATGATCTTATTGCGGCTTATTCTCGCCAAATTCATAGTGTTTTCCTTTCTCGCCGTCATGTTCACTTTTTGATACGAGTGAGGCGACGGGAGTCTTCGCCGTGAATAAAAAAAAGCGCCGGACTTGCCGGCGCTTTTTAAGAGTGTGATT
>DASSGE010000079.1:0-7465 GCA_035693605.1 Binatia bacterium | reverse complement strand
CGCCATTTCCGCGAACCCTCGCGCCTCGCAGTGAATCCCAGATCTCTTCCCATGGGATCAGTTTCATGGGTCGGCGTTCAGCTGCAATCGATCGGGAATTGCCGCTCACTGGCTCTTGTGCTGAGTCAGCGGTTAAATTGGCCAATTGACTTAACGCAGCCCGAGAATTGATTCGTCCTTGCATCGATGCTTCCTCTTGCTGTTTGCCACGTATAGGTTTGCAGCGGCGATGTGAGCAATGATAAGGCCATGATTTGCAGCTCCTTATATTTCCACTATTTACGAGTTGTGATGACGCAATAAATTTGTGAAGAAGCGTAAATGGATTTTACACAAAGTTGTGGACGATTTATCGGTGCCGAAAGCGAGTGAAAATTCACGCGTGTATCCGGTGATTTAATCGATGAACTCTGAGCTGCTTTCTACACCGTTCCGTTCGTAAGCAAAAATTACAGCACGCGCAGTTTTGTCGATCGATTTCAATCAAACGATTTGATGTTACTTCAGTACTATCGCGCGACTCACACAACGGCTTCACGCTTTGTAGAAAATAGCAAAACTCTATGTTAGCGTCGGTTTCCGCGTGAGGACCCCAATGCGTTCGAATTAGGAGAGGTGGCCGAGCGGTTGAAGGCGCACGACTGGAAATCGTGTGTACCCCAAAAGGGTACCGAGGGTTCGAATCCCTCCCTCTCCGCCATAGTTCAAGTCTTGAAATTACCGGGTACACCCGCAAGAAACCTTGAAACTGCGAAATTTTCCACGTAGTGTTTTATCTGAACACTGAATCGTTAGCGGTGTTCTTAATGCGCGGATGTCGATTGCTGATAGTTAGGTCCTGTGCAAGGCGGCCCCGTGAACCCCGTCAGGTCCGGAAGGAAGCAGCGGTAACGGCTCTCCCCTGTGCCACAGGGGCACCTGGCTGTCAGCAATGGGCATCCTCACCTCGTGGCTCTCTGCATTTTAATTTCGGATTTCCGGTCTGGGGCTGAGTAGCTCAGTGCCGGTGGCTTTTGGCTTTATTTCCAAGGGATCTATGTCATACCTTGTTTTGGCGCGGAAATGGCGGCCGCAAAATTTCGAGGATGTCGCCGGCCAAGAGCCGATCACCCGGACACTAAAAAACGCCATCAAAGCCAACCGCATCGCCCATGCTTACCTCTTCACCGGAGTGCGCGGCGTCGGCAAGACCACCGCTGCGCGGATACTAGCCAAGGCGCTAAACTGCGAACAGGGTCCGACGGCGACGCCGTGCAATCAATGCACCCAGTGTCAAGAGATCACTAGTGGCAGCTCCATCGATGTGCTCGAAATCGATGGAGCTTCGAACCGCGGCATCGACGAAATCCGCCAAATCATCGAAAACGTCCGCTACCAGCCGGCTAAATGCCGTTTCAAGATCTATATTATCGACGAAGTACACCAGGTCACCAAAGACGCTTTCAACGCCTTACTGAAAACTCTCGAAGAGCCGCCACCGTCCGTGAAGTTTATCCTCGCGACCACAGAGCCGCAGCGGTTGCCTGAAACTATTTTATCGCGCTGCCAGCGCTATGATTTTCGCCGCATCAGTCTGCGGGAAATCGTCGAACGGCTCGCTGCCATTGGCAAGAGCGAAGGACTCGATATTACCGAAGAGGCCCTGGTCCTGCTGGGGCGAGAAGCCGACGGCAGCATGCGCGACGCTCAGTCATTGCTCGAGCAGGTGCTTGCCTGCGCGATGCCGGCAGCCGGAGCTGCACAGCAAACGACGGTCGACGCGGCAATGCTACAAGAAATTCTTGGCTTGGCGCAGCGTAAATGGCTTTACGATCTGTCCCAGGCGGTTCTCGACGGCGATGCGCGCCGGTGTATCGAGTTAGTGGCCGAAATCATTAACCAGGGTCGGGATCTGAGCCGTTTGTCACGCGACTTGGTCGAACACTTTAGAAATCTGCTGGTGGCGCGTTTGTCCGCCAGCCGCGCTGGTTTTAATCGAAGCGGCGGTACGGACGTTTCTCAGTTGCTGGATCTGCCGGATCAGGAAATTGTCGACCTCGTTCGGCAGACGGATAAAATCCCGGTGGAGGTACTGCTCGATTACCTCGACTTTATGGCCGCAGGCGATGAAGAGGTGTCGCGCTCGGCAACGCCCCGTTTCGCCCTCGAAGCGGTGTTGATCCGTTTGGCCAACCTGCCTCAAGCCTTACCGGTTGCGGAGTTACTGACACGGCTCGAACGGTTGGAGGGGCGAGCCTTTGGCGGAGTGCCGCCTGCGGTTGCGGTCGAGCGTCCCAAGCCGATTTCAATCCCTGCGCCAGGCAAGCCCGCGGCAATCACCGTACCAGCGGCGGATGATGATGTTGGCAAGTGGCGCGAATTCGTCGCCTTTGTCGGCAAGGAGAAAAAGTTTTTGGCCTCGCATCTAGGGGCGACGGTGGCACTCTCGTTACCGCCGGCGCCGCTCCGGCTCAGCGTCGCCGAACGGCATCACGTGGCATTTCTTCAAGACGCCGACAATCTCGCTTCGCTGCGGGATTTGGCCAAACAGTTTTTTGCTCAAGAGGTCACGATTCAATTTGTCCCTTCGGCAGCCGATGGCGCGGTCGATGTGGCTGTCGATGCGTCGAATACAGGTGCTGCCGTAGACGATCGCAGTGAAATGGTCAAAGAAGCGCTGCGTATCTTCGGCGGTTCGGTGCGCTCCGTGCGGCGAGAAAACTCTTGAACTGCCGGCCGGCAGACGGCGGTCGAGAAGACGAAGTAGGAGGAGATCATGGCGAGCATTCCGGGAATGGGCAACCTGCTCAAGCAAGCGCAGGACATGCAGGCGCGCATGGCAAAGGTTCAAGAAGAGCTGGCGCATAAAACCGTCGAAGGTTCCTCCGGCGGCGGCATGGTACAGGTGACTGTGAATGGCCAGTTCAATTTGACCGCTGTGAAAATCGAACCGTCGGTTATCAGCGTTGACGAGAAGGGGATGCTCGAAGATTTGCTTCTCGCCGCGGTTAACGACGGCATGCGCAAAGCGCGCGAGATGGCGTCCGCGGAGATGGCCAAACTCACCGGCGGCTTGAAGATTCCCGGTCTGATGCCGTAATGATCGGGGCGATAAACCCAACGGAACTTTAGCTAATCGCGAGTATGAAGACGAAGCATATTATGGCCTCGCAACGCGAGGCCGACTCATGAGCATGTATCCCGCGCCATTGGCACGTTTGATTCAAGAGCTTTCCAAACTGCCGGGTATCGGCGAGAAATCCGCAGCGCGTTTGGCGTTTCATATGTTGAAGGGCAAACGCGACGACGTTTTCCGCCTCGCCGACAGCATTGGCCGGCTGCGCCAAGAAATGGGGTTGTGCGACCGCTGCTTCGGCTTCAGCGAAGTCCATGCGCAAAACGCAGACGGCACTCAGTGTGACATCTGCCGCAACTCGGAACGCGAAGCCGACAAAATCTGCGTGGTCGAGGAGCCGGCGGATATGATCGCGGTCGAAAAGTCCCAAGAGTACCATGGCCAGTATCATGTGCTGCACGGCACGATCTCGCCGCTCGACGGCGTCGGTCCTGACGCGCTGCGCATCAAAGAATTGCTCGATCGACTGCGTGACGGCGCCGTCAAGGAAGTCATCGTCGCCACCAATCCGACCATGGATGGCGAAGCCACGGCGCTTTATCTGTCGAAGCTGATCAAACCGCTCGGTGTTTCCGTAACGCGCATCGCCCGCGGCTTGCCCATGGGCGGCGATCTCGAGTACACCGATGTCGTGACCTTGGGCAAAGCGCTCGAAGGGCGGCGCGAAATTTAGCGACCCTTGCGGCGAAAGTCGTCGCAATCGGCGCTCCGGTTCCAGCGGCTCTTCCTGCCGCAGTCTTCAAGATTCAATCGTGAATGTCCGGATGATTTGCGTCTAGCTGCTGCACTTGAGGCTTCTTGCGGTATTCGCTATCTTAAGCGCCACGCTGAATCGGCGCCGGTGCTGCGCTTGGCACCGTATCGCTAAGCGCTGCCGCTCGATTAATCTATTTCCAACGGATGAGGTATCTATGGCAACGCCAACTGATGGTAAAAAAGACCCAGCCGGCCCGGTGATTTCCGGCGGCCACTTAGTGGCCAAGGCGCTCAAGAACGAAGGTGTCGACGTGATCTGGACGCTATGCGGCGGCCATATCATCGACATTTACGATGGCTGTCTCGACGAGGGCATCAAGATCATCGATGTGCGCCATGAGCAGGTAGCGGCCCACGCTGCGGACGGTTACTCGCGCCAGAGCGGCAAGATCGGCTGTGTCGTGACCACTGCCGGACCGGGCACGACCAACGCCATGACCGGTATCGCCAACGCGTTTCGCGCCGAGAGTCCGCTGGTGATGATCGGCGGCCAGGGCGCGCTGTCGCAGCACAAGATGGGCTCGCTGCAAGATTTGCCGCACGTCGACATTATGTCGCCGATCACTAAATTTGCCGCCAGTGTGCCCCATACCGAGCGAGTCGCCGATATGGTTTCGATGGCCTTTCGCGAAGCGGTCAATGGCGCGCCGGGACCGAGTTATCTGGAAATTCCCCGCGACATTCTCGACGCCAAGGTGCCGCTCGAGCGCGCGCGCATTCCGCAGCCCGGCGCCTATCGGGCGTCGACGAAATCGATTGGCGATCCCGCCGATATCGAAAAGCTCGCCGATATTCTTGTCAACTCGGAACGTCCGTGCGCTTTGTTTGGCACACAGGTGTGGACCTCACGTGGTCACGACGACGCCGTAAGTCTGTGCCGCGCTCTCAACATGCCGGGTTACATGAACGGTTCGAGCCGCGGCATTTTCGCGCCGGGAGATCCTCACGGTTTCAATCGCACGCGCCGAGCGGCCTTCGATAAAGCGGACGTAATTCTCATCGTCGGCTGCCCGTTCGATTTTCGCTTGGGCTATGGCCGGCGGCTGCGCGCCGATGCCACCGTGGTGCAAATCGATCTCGACTACCGCAACGTCGGCAAGAACCGCGACATCTCCCTTGGTTTGGTGGGCGACTGTGGCGCGATTGTCAAAGCGGTAGAACAGGCGGCGAGCGGGCGCGCGTCCAGGGGCAACGGTAAACGCGCCGAGTGGATGAAGGAACTGCGCGCCGGCGAAGCCAAGGCCTACGAAAAACTTTTGCCGTCGTTTAAATCCGAATCGACGCCGATCAATCCTTATCGCGTCGCCTACGAGATCAACGAATTTCTCACTGACAACACGGTCTATATCGGCGATGGCGGTGACGTGGTGACGATCACCGCGACTGCGGTTGAACCGCGCAAGGCCGGCAACTGGATGGACCCGGGCCCGCTCGGTACCTTGGGCGTCGGAACATCCTTCTCGATGGCTACCAAGTTTGTCCATCCCGAGAAAGAAGTGTTGTGTTACTACGGTGACGGTTCTTTCGGCATGACGGCGTGGGACATGGAAACGGCGCAGCGCTTCAAACTGCCCTACATGGCGGTGATCGGCAATAACTCGGCGATGAATCAAATTCGCTGCGGACAGATCGGCAAATATGGTCCGGAACGTGGCTGTGTCGGCAACAAGTTGGGCGACGTCGATTTCGAAAAGTTTGCCGAGTGTTTCGGCGGCTGGGGCATCGCCGTGCGCGAGCCGAGCCAGATTCGCCCGGCGCTGGAAAAAGCACGTGAACGCGTCGCTGGAGGTCAATGCGCCATCGTCAACATCTGGGTTGACATCAACGAATACGCGCCGGGAACCAAGGCGCAGACGATGTATAAGTAAGGCAAATTGATAATCGAGAATGGAGAATGGTAATGCTCGCAATCAGCTTCGTTCTCGGCCATTTCTGCTCTTCGTGTCCTTCGTGGCGAGAGTGAATTTTGTTAAGGAGACAATCGATCGATGGGAAAAGCGTTAGATGGCATTCGCATATTGGACATGACCCATGTGCAGTCGGGGCCGACTTGCACCCAGATACTCGCTTGGTTTGGCGCCGACGTAATTAAAGTCGAGCTGCCGGGGCGTGGCGATATCACGCGCGGCCAGCTGCGCGACAAGCCCAACGTCGACAGCTTGTATTTCACCATGCTCAACTGCAACAAGCGCAGCATCACGATCAATACCAAGCACGAAAAAGGCAAGGAAGTCTTTCGCAAGTTGATCAAGTCGTGCGATGTGATGGTCGAAAACTTCGCGCCCGGCGCTCTCGATCGGCAAGGATTTACTTGGGAAGTGATCCAGGAACTCAACCCGCGCTTGATCTACGCGTCAGTCAAAGGGTTCGGACCTGGCCCCTACGAAGATTGTAAAGTGTACGAGAATATCGCTCAGTGCACCGGCGGCGCGGCAAGCACCACCGGATTCGACGACGGACCACCGCTTGTGACCGGCGCGCAGATCGGCGATTCGGGCACGGGCATTCACTTGGTCGCGGGAATTTTAGCGGCGCTTTTTCAGCGCGAGAAAAGCGGCCAGGGCCAGCGCGTCACCTGCGCCATGCAGGACACCGTGCTCAATTTGTGCCGCGTTAAATTGCGCGATCAGCAACGCCTGGCCGCTGGGCCGCTGATGGAATATCCGCAGTATCCCAACGGCGTCTTTGGCGACGCCGTGCCGCGCGCAGGCAATGCTTCGGGCGGCGGCCAGCCGGGCTGGGCCGTGCGCACCAAAGGCGGCGGTCCCAACGATTACATTTACGTGATCATTCAGCCGCCGGGCTGGGAGCCATTGATGAAACTCTGCGGCCGGCCCGAACTGATCACCGACCCGGAGTGGGCGACGCCGGAAAAACGTTTGCCGAAACTCGACAAGTGTTTCGAGATCATCGAGCAGTGGGCGATGACCATGGATAAATTGGAAGTGATGCGCCAGCTCAATAAATTTGACATTCCCTGCGGACCGATCCTCGACATGGGCGAGATCGCCGCCGAGCAGGCGCTGCGCGAAACCGGCACCGTGGTCGAAGTCGACCACCCAAAACGGGGCAAGTTCTTGACCGTAGGCAATCCGATCAAGCTGTCCGATTCGGTCACCGAAGTGAAGCCGTCGCCGCTCTTGGGCGAGCATACCGACGAAATCTTAAGATCTATTGTCGGCTGGAGCGACGCGGAGATTGCCGCGGCGCGCAAAGAGGGCGCAGTTTGAAGAGAGCAGAATTAACCGCATAGAACGCATAGGCGCAAAGAAAAATTTAATTATCGCACGGGCGGGTTTTAACCCGCCCTTTTTTTTCCAGCAGTGAGCACGCACCATCTAAAAATTCCCGCTTCCCAAACCCGGGGTTGATGGAGTAAGCCTCACGGTGATCGCGAGAGGCTTGTGGGTGTTCGTATGGTTAATCAAGGGAGGCCCCAATGGCTCACCAATCTCTAACTGCGGTAGTTACCGACAAACGCCAGATCGAAATGCGCTACTTTCCGGTGCCGACACCGTCTTCAGACGACGCGATTTTGAAGGTCGAGCTCTGCGGCATTTGCGGCAGCGATTATCACTACTACATCGAAGGCCA
>DASSGE010000078.1:0-26100 GCA_035693605.1 Binatia bacterium | reverse complement strand
ATTCCTCCGTGATTCGTCATGCCAATTCGTCGTCCAGTTCGTATCTGCACATGTATTTTCTACGGAGGCACAGAGTTCGCCGAGATCGGAATCTATCCTAATAAAAAGTTCTTACTCCGCGTCCTCAGCGTCTCTGCGCTATCCTTCGGAAAATTGACGAATACGGCGTAAACTATCATGCACGAGCCACGATGTTCAGCGGCTTTGCTGAAGCTCCAATAGCGCCAATTTGGCGGCTTCCTGTTCGGAAACTTTTTTGCTCTTCCCTTCGCCCCGGCCCAAAACCTTGCCGCCCACCGTGATTTCGGTGACAAACATTTTCTCGTGATCGGGCCCGGCCTCGGCGACGATGCGATAGCTGGGTGGGGCATGAAACAGCATCTGGCTGATCTCTTGCAGCCGGGTCTTGTAGTCTTGCTGGCCCAGTTGTTTGCCGGTAACTTCTTGGAGAAAAAATCTTTCGACAACGCCGCGCGCCGCGTCGTAACCGCCGTCGCGATAGACCGCGCCAAGGACCGCTTCGAATGCGCCGGCTAAAATCGATGGCTTGCTGCGCCCGTCGCTGCGCTCTTCGCCTTTGCCCAAAAGCAGTAACGCGCCGAGATTAAGTTCGCCCGCTTTTTCCGCCAGTACCGTGGAATTCACCAGGGCCGCGCGCATGCGTGACAGATCGCCCTCGGCTTTGTCGGGATTGTGCTGCATCAACAGATCGCTCACCGCCAGGTCAAGCACCGCGTCGCCAAGAAACTCGAGGACCTCGTTATGATCGCCGCGCTTATGCCGGTCGTAGGACACATGGGTAAGGGCACGCCGCAGCAATCCGGGATCCTTGAAACTATAACCCAGCGCGCGCCGTAACAGCTTGAGGTTATCGTCGGTATCCAAGCGCGTTTTAAGTGAGAGTTGCGGTCAGTACTTGCCCATCTGCTGCCGCTTCAACGCTGCCGTGCAGCCAACCATTGCGATAGTCTTTTAAACGCACATCGACTTCCCGATTGGCGAGCATGCCGCCACCGCCAAGTAGCACGGGTAGGTAATTGCGGCTAAAGCCGCGCTGTAATCCGCTCGCCTTGTCGATCTTACCCTCGACCAAGACGTTAACGCGCTTGCCGGCAAAGCCGGCGCAAAACTCTTGCTTCTTACGCGCGCCCAATGCCCGCATCAGTTGCGCGCGCCGCTTCTTTTCCGCCGCAGGCACAGGCTCCGGCAGCATGGTCGCCGCCGTGCCGCGTCGAGGCGAATAAGGAAAAACGTGGAAATAGGTCAACGGCAATGATTCGAAGTATTCCAATGAAGCGTCGAACTGGGCTTCACTCTCGCCGGGAAAGCCGACGATGATATCGCTTCCGAGCGCCGCTTCAGGCAAGCGCTGACGCACACACGCGAGCAGGTCGCGATAATAGGCGGTGTCGTAATTGCGCCGCATGGCTTTGAGGATTGCGTCATCGCCCGCTTGGGCGCAAATATGCAAATGCGGACAGATGGTTTCGCAGCGCGCCATGAATTCAAGCAAGCGGTCGGGCACTTCGCGCGGATCGAGAGAACTCAGACGAATGCGCGCCATCAAGCCGCTCTCGGCGAGCTGCTCGACCAATGCGGTTAAATCAAGTTTCGGTTGGAGATCTGCGCCGTAGCCGCCGAGATGAATGCCGGTGAGAACGATCTCCTGGTAACCGGCGCCGGCCAACTGGCGCACTTGCTCCAAGACCTGCCGCGGCGTCACGCTGCGGCTCAGCCCGCGCGCCGTCGGAATGATGCAATAGGTGCAAGTGTAGTTGCAGCCCTCCTGAATTTTCAAAAAGGCTCGCGTATGACCGGGCAGCGCTCGCGTCCCCAGCACCGGCACACCGCGCTGGCGTTTGACGTCGCTCACCGCCACTTGGGTTTCTCCCGACGGAGCAGACTCGACGTAACGAATCAAATCATCCAGTCGGTTGAGGCCAACGACGTAATCCACGCCCGCCAAGCGCGCGACCTCATCGGCATTGACCTGAGCGTAACAGCCGGTGACCAGCACCTTAGCTCCGGGATTCCGACGCTTGGCGCGGCGGACCAACTGGCGCGCTTCCCAATCGGCGCGGTCGGTGACGGTGCAGGTATTGATCACGTAACAGTCGGCCGCGTCCTCGAAGGGCACGAACGAATGCTTGTTCTCCAAACGATTCTGAATCACCGCCGAGTCGTACTGGTTAATTTTACAACCGAGGGTAGTGATAGCGATCTTCATTTATTGCACTTCGTGAAATTCCAAACTACAAATTCAATATTCCTCGGATCCGCGAATGTAATCGGTAAGCTGTCATCGCGTCCTTTGCGCTAGCGCAAAGGACGCTCAATCCAGCCGCCTCCCAGCACTTGCGCGCCGCGATAAAAAACCGCCGCTTGTCCCGGCGTCACGGCCGGCAAAGGACGATCGAAAAGCACTTCGCAGCAATCTTCGGCCAGCGGCCGGATCACGCAAGGCACCGCCGGCGCGCGGTAGCGAATCTGCACTTCGGCGGCGATCTCCGAACCACCCGGCGCTTCGATCCAATTCACCGCACCTGCCATCAGCCCTTTGCAGTCCAAATCGCTCTTGCTGCCGACTACGACGCGCTGCGAGGCGTCGTCGATATCGAGGACGTAGAGCGGTTGCGCCGCCGAGATGCCCAAGCCGCGCCGCTGCCCGACCGTTACCGTGTGCACGCCGCCGTGTTGTCCGAGCACTTGGCCCGAACGGTCGACGACATCGCCCCCGACCAACTCACTCGGCGCCGCGTGCCTGGCAACCAAGGCCTTGTAATCGCCGAAGCATATATCCTGGCTCTCCGGCCGCTCCGCCGCGGGCAAGTTGAGCTGCCGGGCTTTGTCGCGCACCGCGTTCTTGTGCATTTCGCCCAAGGGAAACATCGTGCGCAATAATTGCGCTTGCGACAGCGCGAAGAGAAAATAAGACTGGTCTTTGCCGGTGTCGACACCGCGCTGCAACACTGCACGTCCGGTCGCAGGATTCCGGCTCACCCGCGCGTAATGGCCGGTGGCGACACTATGCGCGCCTTGCTCTTCAGTCCAGCGCAGTAACGTGCCGAGCTTGAAATCCCGATTGCACGCCACGCAGGGATTGGGCGTGCGGCCATGCAGATAGTCGTGAGCGAATGGCTTGACGACCGTGTTGGCGAATTGCTCGCGCAAATCGAGCAAGGTATGGGAGATGCCCAGATGCTTGGCCACCTCCTCCGCGCCCCGATGATCCGAGCAGACCCGCGGCCCCTTCTCGCCCTCCCACATGCGCAAGGAGACGCCGAGGACTTCGTACCCCTGCTCGAGCATCAACGCGGCGGCCACCGAACTATCGACCCCGCCGCTCATGGCTACGACTATTTTTTTACTTCGGTCTAACATCGCTAATTGTATTGAAGCTATTCCGCTGCAACAGGCCTTCTGACTCGCGCCTCTCGACTGCTTCAACTTCCGTTATTGCGCAGGGCTTCTTTGATACGATTGAGTTCTTCGGCTTCCTCAGCGGTTTTCACTTCGAGACCGCCTTGGCGCGCGCTCAGCTCATCGACTTTTTTCTCCAATTTCTCGATGTAGTCGCCCACCGCGCCCAACGCCTTGGCGATGGGGTCGGGGAGGTCGGCGGAATTTAGATCGATGATCGCCTTGCCCGACGGCGTATGCTGCGCCTCGACTTTGACCACTTTGCCGGGAATACCGACGACTGTGGAATGGGCCGGCACCGATGTCACTAGAACCGAGCCGGCGCCAATACGGCTGTGACGGCCGACGGTCACCGGACCGAGAACGGCCGCGCCGCTAAAAATTGTCACAGAATCCTCGATGGTCGGATGGCGCTTGATGCGCTGGGTCGAAGTGCCGCCGAGAGTGACGCCTTGGTAGATCGTCACGTCATCGCCGATCTCAGTAGTCTCGCCTATGACCACGCCCATGCCGTGATCGATAAAGAAACGCCGGCCTATCGTCGCCCCGGGGTGAATCTCGATACCGGTGAGGAACCGGCCCACATGGCTCACGAAACGCGCCAATGTCGTCAGCCCCCGGCGCCACAGCGCGTGTCCCAGACGATGCAACACGATGGCATGAAATCCCGGATAGGCCAGCACAATCTCCCAGACCGAACGCAGCGCTGGATCGCGCTGCGAGACCACCTGGAAGTCTTCTTTTATCGTCTGCCACATCGATAGCAGGGCAATAGGCAATGGCAGCAGGCAATAGTTTCGGAAAAAAACCCGAGCTAACTATTGCCTATTGCCCGCTGCCCATTGCCTTCCCCCTAACTCGCCCTATGTCGCGAATCCTTGTATAGCTTGTAGTCTATACTATCGACCAAAGCCTGCCAGCTTGCCTCGATGACATTGTGCGAAACCCCGACGGTGCCCCAACGATCCTTGCCGTCCCCCGATTCGATCAATACCCGCACCACCGCGCCAGTGCCTTCGCCGGAAGACAGCACCCGAACTTTGTAATCAAGCAATTCGACTTGCTTGAGCGCAGGGTAGAATTTGGTCAGCGCCCGGCGCAGAGCTTGGTCCAAAGCGTTCACCGGACCATTGCCCATCGCCGCCGCATGTTCCATTTCCCCGTCGACTTGCACTTGTATCGTCGCTTCGGAAATCGGCGGCTCGCCTTCTTTGCGTTTCTCATCGATGACACGGAAACCGACCAAATTGAAATTTTTCCTTTTCTTGCCCAACGCTTCTTGAATCAACAGTTCAAAGGAAGCCTCCGCGGCCTGGTATTCGTAGCCTTGGCCCTCAAGCTCCTTGGTCCGGCGCAGCACCTCTTTGACCGCGTCATTCTTGTCCTTGAGATCGATGCCGTATTCTTTGCCTTTGTAGACCACATTACTGCGGCCGGAAAGATCCGAGACCAAAACCCGCTGGCGGTTACCGACTACTTCGGGATCGATATGCTCGTAGGTCTCGCGGTTCTTGAGAACGCCGGAAACATGCAAGCCGCCTTTATGGGCAAACGCGCTGTCGCCGACATAAGCTTGACGTTTGTTCGGATTGATGTTGGCCAGCTCGTAGAACAGCTGCGAGACTTCGCGGAGCTTTTTTAATTGCGCCGGCGTGACGCATTTCTTGCCCATTTTCAGCTGCAAGTTGGCGATCACCGAAATCAAATTCATGTTGCCGCAGCGCTCGCCGAAACCATTGATGGTTCCCTGCACCTGGGTCACGCCCATTTCCACGCCGGCCAGGGTATTGGCCACTGCGAGCTCGCCGTCGTTATGGCAGTGGATCCCCAACGGCGTCTTGACCGCGCGGTTGACCTGGACCAACGCTTCGCGGATCTCACCGGGCAGACGCCCGCCGTTGGTTTCGCACAGAACAATCCAGTCGGCACCCCCCTCCTGCGCCGCTTTGACGCATTCGATGGCATAATCGGGGTTGGCGCGAAAGCCGTCAAAGAAATGTTCGGCATCGAAAATGACTTCGTCGACGCGCTTCTTCATATAGGCAATGGAGTCGGCGATGATCTCCAGATTGGCCTTCTGGCTGATGCGCAAATCGTCGCGCACGTGTAGGTCCCAAGTCTTGCCGACCAGCGTCACCACGGAGGTTTCGGCCTGGAGCAGCACTTTCAAATTGAAATCCTGAGACGGTTTGACGCCGAATTTTCTGGTTGTGCCGAAGGACGCCACCTTGGCATTGCGAAGCTTCAGCTTTTCCACCTGTTTAAAAAAATCCGCGTCGCGCTCGTTGGAACCAGGATAGCCGCCTTCGATATAGTCGATACCCAGATCGTCGAGCTTCTCGGCAATGCGCAATTTATCCTGCAGCGTGAACGAAACATCTTCGGCTTGGCAGCCGTCTCTCAGGGTCGTGTCGTAAAGCAAAACGTCTTTCATAACTTCCTCTAATTGGAGATGAAGGCCTGATGCAGCGCGCGCACCGCCTGGTCCGACTGTTTGGCGTCGACGACCACCGAGATTTTGATCTCGGAAGTCGAGATCATTTGAATGTTGATCTTCTCCCGCGCCAGCGTCTGGAAGGTGGTCGCGGCCACCCCGGCATGCGTGCGCATGCCGACGCCGACCACGGAAATTTTGGCAATATCGGTATCGACCCGTATCCCTTTGGCATGGACCTCCGGCAACGATTTTTCGACAATGGCAAGAGCCTTCTGATGATCGGCTTTGGGCACGGTGAAAGTCAGATCGGTGGTGCCGTCTTCGCTGGCGTTCTGAATAATCATGTCGACGACAATATGAGCATCGGCGATGGGACCGAATATCTGCGCCGCCAGGCCGGGCCGATCGGGTACCCGGACGAGGGTAATTTTGACTTCGTTCTTATCGCAAGCCACTCCGGAAACTAACACATCGCTCATACTGTCATCCTCCTCGACCAGCCAGGTGCCCTCAACGTCGGCAAATGTCGAACGGACATGCACCGGCACGCCGTATTTTTTGGCGAATTCGACGGAACGAATTTCTAAAACCTTGGCGCCGGTACTGGCCAACTCGATCATCTCATCGTACGAAATCTTGCCCAACTTTTTCGCCCGCGGACAGATGCGCGGATCGGTCGTGAAAACCCCTTCGACATCGGTGTAGATCTCGCAAGCCCGGGCATGGAGAAAAGCCGCCAGCGCCACTGCGCTGGTGTCCGATCCGCCGCGCCCCAGAGTGGTAATGTTGTCGTTTTCATCGACCCCTTGAAACCCTGCGACCACGACGACTTCGCCAGCGCTCAAGGCTTGCACGATTTTCGTCGAATCGATGCTCAAAATGCGCGCTTTACCGTAGGCGTTGTCCGTCTCGATACGAACCTGATGGCCCAGATAAGAGCGTGCCGGCTGGCCGATCTCTTTGAGCGCCAAACTCAACAAGGCCACGGTCACTTGTTCGCCGGTGGCGATTAGGACATCCTTTTCCCGTTCATCGGGAAGCCGGGAAATTTCTTGGGCAAAGGCAATCAATCGATTGGTTTCCCCGGCCATGGCGGAAACCACGACGACAACATCGTTGCCGGCCGCTTTCGTTGCCGCTACTTTGGCGGCTACGTTTTTGATTTTATCGATCGATCCGACGGATGTCCCGCCGTATTTTTGCACCAGTAATGCCACAATCTCAGTTCTCGCTCTTTGATTTGCGCCGGACCTTGAACTTTTGAACCCTTGAACCCTTGAAAGATGTCTTTTTCAAATCTTCGAGCAGCCGCTCATATTGCTCTCCGTTGGCGACGAAGGTCAGTTCGCGGGTGTTGCCGCCGAGATGGACAATCCGCAACTCCAGATACTCGTCGACCTCATGGACGGGTAAGAACTCGAACCATTCGATCAAGCTCACGCCGTCGCCGTAGAGATACTCGCGCAGATTCAGACCGTCGAGTTCTGCTTGCTTGCCGACCCGATAAAGATCGATGTGATAAACCGGCAGCCGCCCGCTGTATTCGTTGATCAACGTAAAAGTCGGACTACGTACCCAGGCGTCGGCAGCGACTTCGATTCCCTGCGCGAAGCCGCGCACGAAACAGGTCTTGCCGGCTCCGAACTCGCCGACAAGGCCGATGATCTCGCCGCCTTGAACTAATTTCCCAAGGTTTCTTCCCAGATTTTGGCTTTGCCGCGGCGAAGTTGTAACAGTAGTCCAGCCACCCATCTGCACCCGGGCCCCTGAGTACAACTAGTACATTCTTGAGAAGATTTCGAGTCTATGAAGGCAAGGCGGCGAATTCCCCCAGAGCTCTGGGTAGTCGCTCGACAATATCCGATGCCAGCAGTCCGATCGGCCCCTTCGATTCGGCAACCCGGTCGCCGATATAACCATGCACGTAGACGCCCAGCTTCATGGCGTCTTCAGGCGATAATCCCTGTCCCAACAGAGCCGCGATGATTCCCGCCAGCACATCCCCCATGCCGCCGCTGGCCATGCCAGGATTGCCGGTGGGGTTGATAAAAACTTTGCCGTCGGCCGTAGCGATCACAGTGCGCGCGCCTTTGAGGATTAAATGACAGCGATGCGCCAGGGCGAAACCACGCGCGGTTTCGATGCGATCGGCGTTCACCGCAGCCGTGTTCTTGCCAATCAAACGTGCCATCTCGCCTGGATGCGGAGTGAGAATCGGCGCCATCCTGGCGTTGCGCAGGCGGTCCAATTCGAGCGCTAAATTATTCAAACCATCGGCATCGATAACCCAGGGTATGTCTAGGTTTTTTAACAGCCAGCGAATTGAATTATGTGTGGCGTCGCTAACGCCGATACCCGGGCCAAAAAGCAAGACGTTCTTGCGCTCAAGCAAACGCCGCCAATCGGCATCGGTGAGCGTTTGTAAATACTCGGACGAATCGTCACACAACGGTTCGGTCATCACTTCGACCAATGAGCTCGCAAAAATCGAATTCAGTGCACGCGGCGCCGCGAGGGTGACTAGCCCCGCACCGGCGCGCATAGCGGCGCGGCAGGACAAAATCGCCGCGCCGGTTTTGCCTCGTGCGCCGGCGACCACCAAAAGATGTCCGTAACTCCCCTTGTGCGTATCCGCTAAGCGCCGCGGTACGAGCCAACGGACAGTTTCGAGCTCCAACAGCTCGGTTTGCGGCGCGACTTCGTCAACCGCGCGGCCGTCGATACCAATATCGGCCACGACCAATTCGCCGACGCGAGCTAGACCCGGATGAATTACTTCGCCGAGCTTGGGAAACCCCAGAGATACAGTCATCTCAGCTTGAATCGCCGGGCCCAACGGATGGCCCTTGTCGCTGTCCATCCCGGAGGGAATATCGACCGCAACGGTGGGCAAACCGGAGGCGTTCAAGAGCGTGATCGCCTCACCGAACAAGCCCGACACGGTATTTTTAGTTCCGGTGCCGAGAATGGCGTCAACGATAAGTCCGTATTTGCCAATCCTTTGGCCCAGCAAACCGAGTGTATCAGCGTTGACCTCGGTAACTTTTCCTTTGAGCTTGACCCAGGCGCGCAGATTTTCCGCCGCATCGGGCGTCAACTCATCGCGCCGTGCCAGCAAGGCGACCTCGCAGGGAATGCGCTTTTTCTTCAACAGACGTGCGACAACAAAACCGTCGCCGCCATTGTTGCCCTTGCCGGCGACCACCAAAACACCTTTTTTGGCCGCGCGCGCGAAGCGCTTGACAATCGCCGCCGCGATAGCCTCGCCGGCGCGCTCCATTAGCGTCAAGCTCGGTATGCCGAATTTCTGAATCGTCAGACGATCCAACTCGCGCATCTGTGCGCTGGTGACGACTAACATGGGAAATTAGAAGCGGGATCCTGGCTCGTATTCGTGAAAGACATCAAACGCATGGACGATAACTAAACGGAATTCTTTGAAATCACAGACCACGAGCGCGTTTTAGTAGTTGTTTCATTTCGCGCACAGCTTGTTGAATGCCGACAATCACTGCTCTGGCGACGATGCTGTGGCCAATATTGAGTTCGACGATTTCTGGAATACTCGCTACGGGTTGGACATTTTCATAATCGAGGCCATGGCCGCCGTGGACTTCCAGGCCGAACCGCTTGGCTAACTGTGCGCCTGCGACGATCTTTCGCAATTCACGTGCGCGCTTTTCGCCGGCCGCATTGCAGTAGGCGCCGGTGTGAATCTCGATGCCATGAGCGCCGGTTTCCTTGGCGCACTCGATCTGTTCTTTTACAGGGTCGATAAACAGCGCGACGTGGATACCGCGTGTCTGAAGTGTAGAGACGGCGTCGGTAATTTTGCGCCGAAGCCCAATCACGTTGAGTCCGCCCTCGGTGGTTAATTCCTGGCGTTTCTCCGGGACGAAGCAAGCGTCCTGCGGCCCCATTTTCTCGGCGAAACGCACCATCGCCGGAGTTACCGCCATTTCCAGATTGACCTTAGTTTTGCGCCGCTCCAGCAACCGCTTCACATCGTGCTCTTGAATATGACGACGATCTTCGCGCAAGTGCACGGTGATACCGTTGGCACCAGCTTTCTCGGCGAGCAGCGCGGCTTCCACCGGATCAGGGAGCGTGGCTAATCGCGCTTGGCGCACCGTGGCGACATGGTCAACGTTGATACCCAAGCGGATCATAGTTCGTGAGTCTTGCAGTTATTTGTGTAAACTGACGCAGAACGTGAAACGGATTCAATCACAGCGAAGGCACGTCCGGCGTTCGCTCCCGAACTTGGTAATTTTCGTGCCCGTCGTGAGGAGAGTCTTTTTGGCGGTAACGCGCACCCCTCGTTTACCTGCCCACTTCGGCGCGAATCTCCTCGGCGATATTCTGGGCCATCGCACGGATCTTTTTTTCGTCCTCGCCTTCCAGCATCACCCGGGCCAAGAGCTCGGTGCCCGAGTAGCGGACCAGCACCCGGCCACTCCCGGCAAGGCTACGCTCAATTTCGCCGATCGTATGATTTACCCTCGGCATCTGTTCAAAATCTTTCCTTTCCTTAACTTTAACGTTGAGCAGTACCTGCGGCAGTCGGCGCATCACAGTTTTGAGTTCGCTCAATCGTTTGCGCTTCTCGACCATTAAAGCCAACATCTGCAGACAGGTGATAGCGCCATCCCCGGTGCTGTTATGGTCGAGAAACAGAATATGGCCCGACTGTTCGCCGCCAAGATTGAAGTTTCCTGCGAGCATTTTTTCAACCACGTAGCGGTCGCCCACTGGCGCGCGCACGACATGAAGGCCGGCGCGCTGCATCGCCAGCTCGAGACCCAAATTGCTCATCACGGTAGCGACCACACCATCGCCTTTCAGGATGCCTTTTTCTTGCATGTCTAGAGCGGCGATCGCCAGCACCTGGTCACCGTCAAGAATCTCGCCGGTGTCGTCGACGAACACGGCGCGGTCGGCGTCGCCGTCCAACGCAACGGCGAAATCGGCTCCCTCATGCAACAACATTTCACGGGCGGTCTCGGGATAAAGCGCTCCGCAGCGGCGATTGATGTTTTCACCGTCAGGCTGGACACCAATCGCCAAAACATCGGCGCCCAATTCGGCCAACACTTCAGGAACAACTTTATACGCCGCCCCATGACCGCAATCGACGACGATTTTCAATCCTTCCAGGGTCAGATGGCGCGGGAAACAGTTCTTGAGAAAGACATTATAGCGACCGACGGCATCTTGGATGCGCGCAGCTTTACCGATCTCAGCAGCCGTTGGACGGGACTGTTCGGTTTCACCGCTAAAGATCATTTGTTCCATCCGTGCCTCGACTTCGTCGGGAAGTTTGAAGCCGTCCCATGAGAAAAACTTGATTCCATTGTCTTGATACGGATTATGCGACGCCGAAATCACCACACCGGCGTCAGCGCGCATACTGCGGGTGAGAAATGCAACGCCAGGCGTCGGTAAGGGTCCGACCAGCAACACGTCGGCGCCCATGGAAACGATGCCGGAGGCCAACGCCGTTTCCAGCATGTAGCCAGACAAACGGGTATCCTTGCCGATAAGAATCTTGAACCGGTGTTTATCGGTTTCGCCATTGCGCCGGGCAAACGCCGGTGACGGCATGCGGCCCGGGAGATCCCTTTCAGATTCATGCAAAACCTTCGCGATGGCTCGACCTAGCTTGAGCGCCATCTCTGACGTCATGGGATCCTGATTGGCAACTCCGCGCACGCCATCGGTGCCGAAAAGATGCCGTTTGACTTGGTTACCATTCACAAGCGTTTGAATCATGGTTATAGCGCTCCCGCCCTACTTACGCCCCTGGTTTAGTTATCTTTACTCGTATCATCGTCGGTCTATGTTCGACAACTTTGACGCCGTTGGGCAAATCGAATTGCGGCGGCAGATTATGATCACCGACCGCCAAGCCCTGTAAGTTCACAAATACATTCGTGGAATTCAATTGTAACTTGTCGATAAGATTTTTGGCACCGGAAACTCGTAAAAAAATGGTCTTGGGACTGATCGTGTAGGTTCCCTTATAATCCTTGGTCCCAATCTCCAATTGGCTGAAATCGCGGTTGGCCTGCTCTTCTTCGAGCGTGACAGTTACTTCGACCTGATCGGATGAAAACGTCAGCGGCTTGCCGTCGGTTGCCAACCGCACCAGGCGCTTCGGAACTCCGCGGGTTTCGTTGAGATCCACCGGTACGGTTTCCACAGAAGTGAGCCGACGCACCTCTTCGGCAGGGCCGCGCACGGTTACGCGGGGCGGTTGCACCGTGGTTTGCGCTATCCGGAAACCTGCCGCCGGCTTGCCAGAGAGACGAACCGAGACCGGCAGCGTTAACCTGATTACCGGCTCCATGCGCAGATGGATCACCGGCGGGGTAATCCGCGCCACCGTGACGCCGCGTGGAATATTGAAGGAACTGCCGCCTAAAGGATAGCTAACCGTGCCAGGCTTGACGGCAGTGAGATCCAAGAACAATTTCAATTCGTCGGCGTCAATGGTCGAGACCAAAGTGCGCGGTCCGGTAACCCGCAGTACAACGAAGTCGACGCGATTGTCCATCACCATAAGATCGCCGGGAATGTTGCGAAATTCCACCGGGACTTCGATGGATCGCTCAATATCGCGGTGGCCGGCGAGCCAGAGCCCGACGGCGATGATCAACGCCAACGCCTTGAGACCGAAATTACTGCCGGCGAGGGCAACGATCTTGTCCCAAAGCTGTTTCATGTCTTGATCAAATCCCGCAAGGCTGAGCGCAGTCTGGCGCCGTCGATGTTTTCAGTTACGTTGCCACCGACAACCAACGCTACCGTGCCTTCTTGCTCGGACACCACGATCGCCACCGCATCGGTTTCCTCAGTGACGCCGAGAGCGGCGCGATGGCGCGTGCCCCAGGTCTTGCGCAAATGCGGATTGGTGCTGAGCGGCAGTAAACAACGCACTGCGGTCACCCGGCCTTTTTGAATTACCAGGGCGCCATCATGAATCGGCGAATGGGGCAGAAAGACGCTTTCCAACAGCTCACGGCTGACCCAGGCGTCGAGACGTGTGCCGATTTCCATGAATTCGCTTAAGCCGACATCCCGTTGAAAGACTATTAGGGCACCGACGCGTTTACCGGCGAGCGACATCACCGCTTGAGCGACTTCTTCGACAACATCCTCGCGGCGCTGTTCGGATCGCTCCAGCGTCGAGAATAACGGCGCGGTACCGACCTGCGTAAGCGCGCGCCGGATATCGCTCTGAAAGATCACGATGATCACCAAAATGATCGAACTCAAAAAGTTGTCGAGAATCCAGTTGAGAGTGAAAAGACCGAGAATGCGGGAAGAAACGTAGGCGACCAAAATAACCGCCAAGCCTATGATCATCTGCATGGCCCGGCTGCCGCGCACGATCTGCAGCGCCCGGTAAACTAAAAATGTGATAATGCCGATGTCGAGTGCGTCTTGCCAGCGGACTTGGTGCAGCAGCTCAAGCATGTCGGCCTCGGTTACCCGTCAAAACCGAATCGCAGCGCATCGGCAACCCGGACCGCGCGGCAAGTTTCCGCGACATCGTGAACGCGAACTATATTCGCACCGGCTAGGACCGCGGCTACGGCTGCGGCCAGACTGCCCTCGAGTCGTTGGTCCGCGGTCAATCCGAGTATCTTACCGATAAAGGCTTTGCGCGAGACGCCGACAAGTAGCGGTTGACCGAGTGCGGCGAGGACCGGGAGCCCGCGCAGCAGTTGAATGTTGTGCTCGATGGTCTTACCGAAACCGATGCCGGGATCGAGGATGACGGAGTCGGCATCGATGCCGGCATCCATGGCATCATAGAGACGTTCGGCGAGAAAGTCTCTCACCTCGCGCACGACGTCATGGTACTGAGGATCGGCTTGCATGGTCCGCGGCGTGCCGCGCATATGCATTAACACCACTGGAACTTTCTCGTTAGCGACCAGCGCGGCCATCGCCGGATCAAAACCCAGAGCAGTGATGTCGTTGACGATATCGGCGCCGGCATCGAGGGCCGCGCGCGCTACCGGCGCTTTACAGCTATCGATGGAAATCGGCACGCCGCACACGCGGCGCAGCCCTTCAATAACCGGAATCACGCGCGCTAATTCGGCGGCTTCCGACACCGGCTCAGCGCCGGGTCGTGAAGATTCCCCGCCGACGTCGATGACATCTGCGCCCGCTTGCGCCAGCGCAAGACCATCGGCGATCGCCCGCACCGTGTCGAAATGGCGACCGCCATCGTAAAACGAGTCTGGAGTGACATTGAGTACCGCCATCACCACTGTCCGGCGGGCAAAGTCGATCCGGCCGTGGCGCGTTTTGAGTTCGCGATTAGCTTGGCCGGCGGTCGGTAGCAAGGGATTGAATTGACTCACGGTGGCATGCAGATCTGCGGCATTGCTGGGGGGCGACATGGCTCGAATCCAAAATGACTCGCTGAATTAACAAAAGGTAGATTCGGATTTCGAAAAAACAGCAAAGCCAATTCGCCGGCTCGCTAATCGAGCCCCTCGAATCACAGATTAATCGAATAGGTGGAGTTTGGGCGACCGCAGCCGCCCGGAATGAACCTACTAGGCTACCGCTACTGCCGACGGCGTATACGGGTCTCCACCGTTCCCGCCGAAGTCGCGCACGATTGCGTCGATTTCGGAACCGTCGAGGACCTCTTTTTCGAGCAACGACTCGGCAACCTTGTGAAGCAGCCGGAGATTGGTTCTCAAGAGATCTTTGGCCTTGTGATAACTCTCCTGGATAATGCGTCTGACTTCGGCGTCGATTTCGATGGCAGTGCTTTCTGAGTAGTCGACTTTTTGGGTAAAGTCGCGGCCCAGAAAAATTTCTTCCTCTTTCTTGCCGAAAGTCATTGGTCCGAGCTTTTCGCTCATACCCCATTCACAGACCATTCGGTGAGCCAAGTCGGTGGCTTTCTCGATATCGTTGCCTGCGCCGGTGGTGGTATGTTCAAGCACCAACTCTTCCGCCACTCGACCGCCGAATAAAATTACCAAATTGTTAAGCAGATATTCTTTGCCGTAAGTATGTTTCTCGTCTATCGGCAGCTGCTGCGTCAACCCCAGCGCCATGCCGCGCGGAATGATCGTCACCTTGTGGATTGGATCGGCACCCGGCAGCAGCTTGGCGACCAGCGCATGACCGGCTTCGTGGTAGGCGGTATTGCGCTTCTCCTCATCGCTGATGATCATGCTGCGCCGCTCGGCGCCCATCATGACTTTATCCTTGGCCAATTCAAAGTCAGGCATCTCGACTTTTTCTTTGTTGTTGCGCGCCGCCAACAGCGCCGCTTCGTTAACGAGATTTTCCAGATCGGCGCCGGCGAAGCCGGGAGTTGCGCGTGCCAGAACGCCGACGTCGACATCCGCCCCCAACGGCACCTTCTTGGTATGTACCTGCAGAATACCTTCTCGCCCTTTGACGTCTGGGCGAGGCACGACGACACGCCGGTCGAAACGCCCAGGGCGGAGCAGTGCCGGGTCGAGCACGTCCGGCCGATTGGTAGCCGCGATCAATATGACGCCTTCGTTGGTTTCAAAGCCGTCCATCTCGACGAGAAGTTGATTCAGTGTTTGTTCGCGCTCGTCGTGGCCACCGCCGAGCCCGGCACCTCGATGACGTCCAACCGCGTCGATTTCATCGATAAAGATGATACAGGGAGCGTTTTTCTTACCCTGAACAAACAGGTCGCGCACGCGCGAGGCGCCGACGCCGACGAACATTTCGACGAAATCCGAACCGCTGATGCTGAAAAACGGCACGCCGGCTTCGCCGGCAATCGCCCGCGCCATCAAAGTCTTACCAGTACCGGGAGGGCCAACGAGCAAGCAGCCCTTGGGAATACGGCCACCGAGCTTGGTAAATTTCTTCGGATCCTTTAAGAACGCGATGATCTCCTGAAGGTCGTCTTTGGCCTCATCCGCGCCCGCAACATCAGCAAATGTCACTCGGTGCTGATTCTCGGTGAGCAGTTTGGCGCGGCTCTTGCCGAACGACATTGCCTTGCCACCGCCGACTTGCATCTGGCGCATGAAGAATACCCACACCCCGATCAGCAAAAGCATCGGAAACCAGTTGAGCAGAAAAACCATGTACCACGGTGAGTCTTCTTCGGGCTTGGCGGCGATTTTGACTTTCTTGTCGCGCAAGGACTTCACCAGTTCCGGATCAGTCGGCGCGAACGTGCGAAAGCGTTCGCCGTTTTTATATTTGCCTTGAATATTATGGCCTTGGATGACGACTTCTTGAATGTCACCGCGATCTACTGCGCTCATGAAGTCGCTAAAAACAATTTCCGGCTCTCGTCCATGCTGCTTGCTGAACACGCTAAAGATGACCAAAAAGACGAGCGCGAGTACCAGCCATAGAGCGATATGTTTGTGTGATTGGCTCAAACGAGTTCTCCCAAGTTTTGCAACAGTCAAAAGTCTAACACACGCATGCTAGCCGATCAATATGAGTTTTTTAACTAAGTACCTAACGGAACTACTCTAATTCGCACGATGGCGCGACTCTGGGCGGTCACCAAAGCGGTCTGGCTACGACCATGGCCGGGAATCCAAACAATCTTATCGCCCGCGGTCAACAGTGGCAGTCTCGCGCGCTCCGCCAGCGCGACCTTCCGATCGATGAACAAATCTTTGACCTTCTTCCGGCCCGTCATGCCTAAGGGTTCAAAACGATCGCCGCGACGAAAGTTGCGCACGATTAACGGCTGCGGCAATGCTTCGAGGTCGAAACACGCCTCTGCCATACCCGCATCTGGACTACTGACGGGCGCGGTAAGTGCTTGGCTGATCAATTCGACATCGGCCTCGGGAATTTGCAAGGTTTCACCTACGGTTAAAAGATGAGAATAATCAATAGGCTTAAGCCCGCGCCGCCCCTTAACCAAGTAAAGCGAATTATATTGCCGGCGCAACTCCCATCCACCCGGGACCGCGAACCGCCCTTGAGCTGGGCCAGTCATAGCCAGCCGGCGCAGGGCCTCAATTTGCGCGAAACCGACTCCGAGCAAATTACCGCGCCGTCGCTCGATCCAGAAGCGGAGAATCAGCCGCTGTAAGGCTACCGGCCGTTGCAAAAGCTTAACTCGATCAAGGCCGTCATTCTCCTGGCATTTTTCCAGTTCCGCATAGCCTACCTGCTCAAGCACTGCCTGTTCATCGCGCAACATCGCGGCCTGCGCGGCTAACCGTGCACCAACCCGGACATCGATGCGCTTACGCAGCTGCGGTAGCAGTTCCAACCGTATCCAATTGCGCAAAAGCCTAGTGTCGCGATTGGTCGAATCGACGCGATATTCAAATCGCCGTTGGTGAAGATAAGCTAAAAGCTCTCCCTTGGATATTTCAAGTAACGGCCGAATAATCTGCGGCCCGCGATTCAAACCATTACTTTGCGAATCAAGGGACTGCGCCGGGCTCATCCCCCCGAGCCCCTTCCGCCCGGCCCCGCGCATCAACCACATGAGCATGGTCTCAGCTTGATCGTCCTCGGTATGTGCTGTGGCAATTTTATTGAGCCCCTGGCGTTGCGCGATTTCGCAGAAAAATCGGTAGCGGTGCTGCCGCGCCAATTCTTCCAGATTGCCTTTGCCGGCGCGACAGCGAAGCATCGGTAAATCGATTTCTCTAAGATGAAATGCCAAGCCGAGATTTTCAGCGAGTGCGCCAACAAATCGCGCATCCTCCTTGGCGTCTTCCGCGCGAATTCCGTGTTGCAAATGGGCCACTTCAAGATGAAGATCATACTCATTCTGCAAGTCACGCAATAACCACAACAACGATACCGAATCTGGCCCGCCGGACACGCCCACCAAAATACGGTCGCCGCCTGCCAGCAAATCTCGCTGCTTTATTTGATTGAGCAATCGAACCCTGCGGTCATTCATTCGCGTTTAAATCGTCAACTTCCCCGCGTACCCGGTCATTTCGACATAACCATTGCCGCCAACCGCGAGGCCGCGCATTGATCCACGGATGCCGACCGCCCCTTCCCAATAAGTTACTCGCGTACTCCGGTTGGTAATCAGTTCTTGCTCGGGAAATGCCGGCAAGATCTCCAACTCAATGGAATCCGCAGGGATCGTCACTTTCCACTTCATTGGGTAACTCGCCCGGCTAGTCGGACTCGTCCAACGTGCGAGGACCTCGATGCGAAAATCTTTGTTGGAAAGGTTTTTCGTTACACCATTCGCGTCCACCAATGTGCCGCTAGAATAGGGATCGATCGAACCGTCTTTGCGGCGCATGAGGTAGAGCATGAGTTCGGTGTTGTTGGTGAGCTGGATGCTGAACCAGTCCCAGCCAACCTGATCTTCACGCAATTGGTTACTGCCGAACTCATGGTCCATCCAGGTCAGGCCGCGAACTTTTTCGGTTTTGCCATCGAGGGTCAGCTCACCTTCGGTTTGCATGCGCGTCAGCGAGTAATAAAAAGACGCCCGCCCATCGCCTTCGCCCTTCCGGCTCAAGCCGTTTTGGCCGTGCAGGATCGGGCCTTTCAGTGATCGCAGCGCCAGTCTCAACTGGCGGCCTCGATCATTAACCTGAATCGTGTGATTGCTCGAGTCCCCGTGAATTTTCCAATCGCCATTCCAAACCAGAAAACGATCCGTTGCAGCACCCGCGTTATCGGCGAAACCGCGGTTGATGCGTTCGCGGAAAGCGAACTTCTTGGCGGTCAGATCAGACAAGGCAAAATGGGCCATGTAAAGCTCGCTGAAGAGCGGCGTTTGTTTCATTTGCGCCTGCCGATCGCGCAGGCCGAAGCGAAAGAACGTCACCTGATAGCCGTAGCGCTTGGCGTTTTCCGTCGCCAGATGGCCGGTGTAATACCACCACTCGGTCTTAAAATCCGGATGAGAATAATGATCGTCCGGGAAACTCCATGTTCGCCCTGGCAAGGCTAGTTGATAGGTGAAGCTCGCCGCCGATAACCAGCAGGCGATCAGGCCGAGCGTCAGTAACGATCGCCGGCGCACATTCTTACGCGCCGGCATAATTTGCAGTGCCATTTCGACTAGTGTTATAGGGAGCCTATGGAAAAGCAATACACACGCGATACGTTGCTCATTACAGTCGACCAACTGCAGAACAAGCTCGGCTCGGACAATCTCTGCGTCATCGATACCCGGCCAGCCGAAGACTACGCCAAAAGCCATATTCCCGGCGCTACTCACTTCGATCTCTTCGGCCTGAGTCTGGTCGACACTGCCGACGCTCCGCTCAGGGCCTTCATGTTCATGATCCATCATGTGCTCGAGTTGCGCGGCGTTAGTGAAAACAAAGATGTCGTCTTCTACGAAGACAACTCCGGCATGCGCGCGGCGCGCGGTGTTTGGTTCTTGGAGTTCTTCGGTCATCCTCATGTAAAAATGCTCGACGGTGGCATGCGAGCGTGGAAGGCCGCCGGCGCGCCGGTGACGACCGAGGCGACGGTGCCCAAATCCGCAGCGTTTAAAAGCGCGGAACGTCGCGACGTCCTGGCGACGGCGGACGACGTCTTGCAAGCGCTCGGCAACAAAGACGCGGCCATTCTCGACACGCGTAGCGAGGGCGAACATTTCGGCACACTGGTTCGAGCCGCGCGTGGCGGCGCGATCCCGCGCTCGATCCACATCGAATGGACCGACAACCTTGACGCCGATGGCAAATTCAAATCGAACGAAGAGTTGCAAGCCTTATACGGCGCCGCCGGCGTCACACCGGATAAAGAAGTCTACTCCTACTGCCAGGGCGGCTACCGCGCTGCCCATAGTTACATCGCCCTGCGGTTGCTCGGCTATCCGAAAGTACGCAACTACATTGGCTCCTGGAAAGAATGGGGCGACCGCGCCGACCTGCCCTTGGAAATTCCACAGAATAAGTAACGTCGGTTTTCACTACCAAAGCGCGAAGATTACGAAGTTTGCCGAATAATAGAGTTCCAATTTCCAGGTGTTCCTGTCCGTTGTCATGAAAGTATTCCAACGCTCGACGAGCATGCTTAAAAGTACCAAACGCTTTCTGACGCTCGCGCTGCTCGTTGTCGCTCTAACGAATGCCGATCCGATTCTGTGCGCCGACGCGCGCAAAGTTACGCTCTCCTATTCGGCAATCAGCATGACGTGGTTTCCGGTCAAAGTCGCCATCGAGAAAGGCTTCTTTCGCAGCGAAGGACTGGACCCGCAATTGATTCAGATGAACGGCAACGTCGCGACGGTCGCGCTTGCCAACGGCCACATCGATTTCTCGTTGAACATCTCGCCGGTGCTCAATGGCGCCATGCAAGGGTTGGGCACAAAACTCTTGGCGGCGCTTAACTCGCGGCCGTTCTTTTCGCTGGTGGTGCGCCCGGAAATCAACACCGCCGGCGACTTGAAAGGCAAAGTTTTTGCCGTCAGCTCATTCGGCAATACCCAAGCGATTCTCACGGAGAAGCATTTGCAGCATTACGGTCTCAAGAAAGGCGAGTACCAACTGCTCGCCATGGGCGCGACGCCGGCGCGAGTCGCGGCATTGGAGAAAAATATCGCGCAGGGAAGCTTGATGCCCCTGCCGACCAATGTCCAGATGGAAAACCGCGGCTATCGGTTGCTCGGCAATACCGCCGAGATCGTTGCCCACCCGATCGCCGGCCTCGGCGCGCACGAAGAGAAGATCAAGAAGGATAGCGATTCAATTAAGCGCGTGATTCGCGCCACTCTGCGGAGTCTACAGCTATTGCAAACCAGCCCAAAAGAGACCGTCAAGATTCTCATGGACTGGACACGGGCAAACGAAAAAGACGCTGTGCGATCATTGGAGCTGGCCAAGCCCGGCTTCAGCAAGAATGGAATGCTCACGGACGACGACCTCAGCATCGAGTGGGGGTTCATTCAGCAGCAAACAAAAAAAACTCACGTGCCGGTGAGCATCGCGCATGACATGACGTTGTTGCGTGAAGTACAGCGGGAATTGGGGTTGTAGAGGTCGACAACGGCTAGTAGATTTCTAGGTGAAGCTAGATATTCAACGCTCATGCTGTGCAAAGTGCTTGAACATCGGGAGCGACGTACGGTAAGGAGTCTGCAGATCGTTATTGCAGCGCGAAACCCAGACAAGGAGTGAAAACCATGCGTACGTTAGACTTACTCGCCAGTGACTCCTCGCACTTACCGTTTCTTTACGTGTTCAAAGAATCCAAGGTCATGGAGAAATACGGCTTTGAAATCGATCTTCACATCGTCGGCGGCGCCAAAGCGCCGACCATGGCGCACCGCGCCAAGCTTGCCCTCGCCGGCGAGATCGACTTTTTGAGCGGCCTGCATCACGAGACTTATCGGGAAAGAGCCAAGGGCGAAAAGCGTCTGACCTATCTCGCCCAGGCCCAGAACAACTGGGATGACCGCCTGGTGGTACGGCCGGAAATCAAAACCGTCGAAGACCTCAAGGGTAAAAAAATCGTCTGCCATTCCAAAGCCCCCTGCGTATCGGGAAATCTGCGCGCAGTCTTGCAAGATTGCGGTTTGACACCGGAAGAAATCAACATGGACGTGATCGACGACACCTCCGGCAAGTTCCTGGAGTTCGTCGATGAGATCACCGCGGGAAAAGCCGTCGGCGCGCTGGTCGACATGCCCTTCGACCTCTATGGAATTAAAAAAGGTTTGCACGTGCTGGCGCTGCCGGACCGCCCGGTGATTCACAACACCACTCTCCTGGCGACCAGCGATTACATCAAGGAAAACCCGGAAACCGTCGACGCGTTTATTAAAGGCTTCATCGAGGCATTGCACTTCTTCAAGACAAAACCAGATGAAGTTGTGCCGATCCTCAAAAGGAATCTAGCTGCGCGCTATGGGCTGCAAGAGGACGAATACTACGAGCACCTGCAACGGGAGTGGGCAAAGCTGTTGAACCAGAAGCCCTACCCGCTGCCCGCGGCAATTCAGAACGTCTACGATCTCGACGTCGGCAAAGACCCCAAGATGCGTCACATCGGACCGATGGAGCCCTGGGATTTGCACTATTTACGGAAGATTGACGACAGCGGATTCATCGACCAGCTTTACGCCTGAATCAAGATCTCCGTTGGTCTTAAATGCTTATCGAAGATCAACGAATATTTCTCAGTCGATGCATTTCGCGGAACCGGTTATCTTAATTGATCTATCAACATAACGTAAACCTGACGTAGCGCACATCGACATCTCCTGCGCTATCTACGGGCGTATATCGCCGAATGCCAGCGGACCGCCGATCTCCCACAAATAAATCATGTGATTGTTGCCGCCTGCATCGCGATAGCTTTCGGCCACCTTGGGCTGCCATTCCGCCATGTCGAATGTATAAGAAACCACGCGCGCGCCGGACTTGAGCTGGCTCATCAGGCGTGGTCGTACGGCCAAATTGCCGTCGTATGAGAGATACAGAGTCACCACAGATGGCAAAGACAAGTCGGCCGTCAAAAAATCCTCTTGGCGGATCTCCACCAGATTCTGCACGCCCTGTTTGCGCACGTTCTCGCGTGCAAGTTTGACCAGACCAGGATCGATCTCAAAGCCCACCGCTTTAATGCCGAATTTCTTCGCTGCGGCGATGGCCACCCGGCCGTCGCCAGCGCCGAGGTCATAGAGCACATCCCCAGGTTTGATTGCCGCTAACCGAAGCATGCGTTCGACGATTTCCGGCGGTGTCGGATCGAAAGGCGCCAGCTGCCCGGTACCGCGGGTGCGCGATTCAGCCGGGGGCTCATCGGTGTAGCGGCGCTCTTCTTGCACCACTCCCGGCGCGACTTCAGTAATCACCGTGTTCGGCCAATAATAAGGCGAGTCAAGAACCACGATGCCCGGATATCGATAATAACCAAAATTACCAAGGGGCGGAGACCTCCAAAACAACGGAGGACGATGCACCAGTGGGGGCCGGTGCGGCGGCGGCCGGTGCGGCGGTGGAGGTGGCCGGTGCGGCGGTGGGCGATGGGTTTCGATAATCCCCGTCGGCGGATGGCGCACCGTATTCCCTGGCGCCACAGTAACACCGCCGCCATGAACAACTGGAGGAACAAATCGGGGCACGGTCACTTGTGGCGTGGTCTGAATGGGCACGCCTGGCGCCGCCGGCGCAACGGCTGGTTTCGGCGTTGTCATAATGGTCGCGGACCCAGGCGAGCCGCTGCGCCCCGGACTCGTTGTCCCGCCGGAATGTCCAGAACCCGACGAGTTTCCGCTCCCGGTCGCAAAACCGCGGAAACCTTGGGCATCGGCACTCGACGCGAAAGTCAAGACAACCACAAGAACTGTTACCGGCGCGACTAGGAACATGTTGCCTCCAAACTACTAGCCATCATAGGAAGCGCGCTTCTGCCAAGTCAATATGCTGACTCTCGGACGCCACACCTAAGCTGGCCACGGAAACCATGCGGCACTTTAGACAATGGTCCTTCTGATGCACCAACGCTGGAGAAGTTTCGGCTAACATCCCGCTTACGGCGAGTAGCTGGTTGTTGAGTCTTTTCCCCGATGTCACCCCGGGACGAGATCAAAAACCGGGAGACGCTTTAATGCGGAAGGGCGAAGCCAACTCCCCCAGCACCCCACCCATTTATTTGGCTCGGTTGACGAATTTGGCGTCATCGGAGCGAATAAAGCCAGGCGGATTGCCATGCTTTGAGCGCACTTCGAGCCACTCGCCGACGCTGCGCACTACCGTGATTTGCGTGCCGCCGCTGATGCGCGTTAGCACGCGCGAGCTGCCCAGCGGTTCCTCATAGACCGCGGTGGATCGGACCGTTTCATAAAGCCCTGGCTCCAGTGCGCGGCGGGGAGCTGGGCTAGGCAACGGCGAAGACCCAGCCGGCTCACGGGGTCGCACCGGAGGCAACGGCGCGGCGGCGGAGCGGCTCGCCAACCTCTCGACGTCGAGCCGTGACTCTTTGAGCTGCTTCTGAGCCGTCGCTAGACTTTTTTCCTGGACGGTCAACTTGGACTTGAAGTCTTCGAGCTGCGCCGTGCTGGCTTTCAATTCCTCTCGCGCTTGTGCCAGCTGTTCTTCGAGGGACTTGATCCTGCCCTCTCGGTCTTGCAGCTCTTTCTCCTTGGCCACGAGCTGCGGCGCGAGATCACTGTGCTCGTTCTGCCCGCCCACGAGGTACACGCCAATTGCGAACAGCAATAGGCCCAGAGCCAAAATAATCTTCGACCCGAGCGGCATACCGTGCCGTTGGGACTCGACCTTCACCGCTGGCGATTCTTCGTCGGCACTCGGCCATTGCGGTGTGCGGGGTCCAATATCGACGCTCGCCTTACAATAGGGGCAGAGCAGTGTGTCGAGCGCGATGCTGTTAGCGCAGTGAGGGCAAAGGCGGGTTTGGATCGTAGATCGTGCCATATCGCATGCTCGCTCTCTACTGGGATTGAAAGCCGGCTTACCGCGACCTAACTGTTTTCGATCGAGGTTCATTCTGCGGCGAACTGTCGATAGCGTCAAGGCTTTTGTGGATTAGACGCTGGCATTGACAAAAATGATAACTTGCCCCGCCAGGTTACCTGGGCTATACAACGCTGGGAGGATTTTCTAGCCATGGCAGTCATCATCAGTGAACCGCAAACTCGAAAACTCATCGACATGTCTCAAGCCGTTAACTTAGTCGACAAAATGTTCCGTGATCGCGCCGCCGGTAAGATGCGCAACGTGCCGCGCCGCCGCCTTAAAGGCAGCTCCAAGCAACTCAATATGATGGCCGCATGGCACCAGGACTCCGACCTGATCTGCCTACGCTCGTACGCGGCTGGGGCCAATATCGTCACCCTTTTTAACGGCGGTAAGGGCGGCATTCAAGGCATCGTTAATATGGCCTACCTGAGCAGCCTGCGTACCGGTGCCGCTAGCGGTGTCGCCGCCAAGTACCTTGCGCCGGCCAATAGTAAAGTTTTGGGAATCATCGGCCCAGGCTGGCAGGCGACGTTCCAGGTCGAAGCGATCCTGGAGACCTGTGACATCGAACAAGTGGTCGTCTGGGGCCGCACACCCAAGCGGCGCAAGGATTTCGTCAAGCAGATGAGCAAAGTCGTTAAGGTCGACTGGAAAGAAGTCGACAGCATCGACGAATGCGAAGGACTGTCGGACATCCTCGTCGTATCGACGGACTCGACTGCGCCGGTGGCGACTGGAAACAATCTCAAACCTGAAGTGCTGGTCGCGTCAATCGGCGCCAACGCCACGGTGAAGCACGAAGTTTCCAACAACCTGATCCGGCGTATGGACCTCATCGTCACCGACGACATTGCCGCCGCCAAAGCCGACAGCGGCGATCTGGTCGAAGCCTGCCAAACCCGCATCGCCCGGTGGGAAGACATTATGCCGTTGGAGAAATTCGTCGCTGGCGGCGCGCCGCAACCGCGCCCCAAACGCATCTTTTTTCAGTCCAACGGCATCGCCGACGAAGATTTGGTAGTCGGCAAGTTCGTCCTCGATCAGGCAAAGCGCAAAAAGATCAAAGTCAGGAACGTAACCGAGATTTAGTTACGGATCCAAACAAATAGCGACAGCTTTTGCAGATGGTCAAACCAGCCGAGATAAATTTCTCCCTTCGGTCGAAATGACAAATTTGACTCGATTTACAATCTGTCATTTCGAGGCGAAGCCGAGAAATCTGTTTCTCATTGTGGCGCCGGTTGGGTGGACAATGCACTCAAGCGACCGCTGACACTTCATCGAAGCACTCAAAAAACAATTTAAATGGCAATTTACACCGGCGAACTCGGCCTGCAATTCGTCACCCATCTGGCGAATCATTACGGTGTCCGCGACTTGGTCCGGCTGGCGCAGCTCGCTGTCGATTGCGGCTTTGAGCAAATCTGGGTCAACGACAACATTCGCTATCGCAATCAGATGGTGGTGCTGACAGCCATCGCGTCACAGGTGGCGGTCCGTCTTGGCACGGCGATCATGGTGCCGTACTTTCACAATCCATTGGATATGGCCGATGGCTTCGCCGCCCTCTCCGAGCTTTGCCAAAATCGCGAGATTAGCATCGGCATCGCCCGCGGCGATCTTGGCCAATCGCCGCAACATGTCCAAGCGTTGAAGCCGATCGCCATGGTCAGCGAGACAACCAAATTACTGCGCCGCGCCCTCGCCGGCGAAGAGTTCCCCTACTCCGACTTCCCATTATTAGTGGAGTTCTACCGCCTCAACCCAAAGGGCAAATTCAAGCTCGCCTTCGAGCCAAGGACACCCTTCAGATTCTACGGCGGCGGC
>DASSGE010000077.1:0-3856 GCA_035693605.1 Binatia bacterium | reverse complement strand
TGAACCGGTGCAGATTAACGACGCTTACGAAGGCTATCAAGTGCAGTTGGTAGATGGCGGAGTTCATGACAATCAAGGCACGGTTGCGCTGTTGGCGCACAATTGCAGCGTGCTGATCGTCAGTGATGCGGCGGGTCAGCTGCTTCTCGAGCAGTCGCCTACACCGGGCGTCAAGGGTTTAACGAGTTATGCGGCGCGCGCTATGGATACCCTGATGGAACGGGTCCGGCTGGCGAACTACGCCGACCTTGCAGCCCGGGTGCGCACCAAACTCGTGCGCGGCTTGATGTTCCTGCACATGAAAGATGGCTTGGATGCCGACGTTATCAGGCTTAAGTTTTCCCAGGATTCGTATGATTTGCGCCGCACCTCGCTGTCACCGCTCGGCGTGCGCAAGGATTTTCAAAAAGCGCTGGCCGAACTGCGCACCGACCTCGACGCATTCTCCGATATCGAAGCGAATGCACTGATGGCTGGCGGTTTCCGTATGGCAGCCACCGCATTCGAGCGCGATCTGCGGCAAATCGACGAGTTGTATGTTCAACCTGTGCCGGGACGTTGGCAATTTGACGCCATGCTGCAGGAGATCAAATCGACTGCGTCATCGACCGCTAATCGTGAGAGTTTGCTCAAAGCGCTACGCGCCGGAAGCAAGCGAACGGTGTAAGCGCGATAATTGACGGTTATCTTGTCGCGATTGTTTTTAAGGCTGTGTGTCAGAGCGCTACAACGCCTATCGACGGACACGGACAGCGGCTTTACCAAATACTGTGGCAAATGCGCGAGACGGTTCGCGCTAATCTTCGGCGAGATCGTACAGCTCGCGAAACTTTTCCGCGCTGATGGCGTAGGTGTCGGTGCCGTCAGGATTGTTTGAAACAAGATAGTCGCCGGCCGCATAGGCGGTTTCACCCTCGCTGGTTTTGATTTTTCCAGGCTTGTCCGTGAGCTCAGCCCACACAGGTGCCGATTTTGTGTACACTCCGGGGCTGACGAATTCGTAGGTTTTGGCGAACGACTCCCGTGCGACGGTGTATTTGTCGCCAGCGTTGTCGACCAGCCAGTCGCCGCGCTTGCAGACTTGCGGACCGCCCCATTTATTGTAAACAAAGCCTTCGGTGTCGAGGTCGAGCTGAACCGCGGTGATGAAGGATGTCGGCTTCTTTTTGTATTTGCGCCTAATCGGCATCTATATTCTCCTTTGACGGCTGGTTCAGTCACGTCACGCCTTGAGCATGGCGGCGGAAATTCCCGTCGCGCATTCTATTCCTGGTCATACCGACGGGACGCCCGAGAGCTATATAACCCATTATGACACGGAATGTCACCTAATGACTGCAGTTCGGAGCCCGGTGGTAATCCCTGCGAAGTTAGACGTATCGACTATTATTCTCGCGCAACGGAGGCGGTGGCCGGCGAAGCCTATACTCTCGATGAGACGCGGAGATTACGGAGATTTCTCGCTTGAGCCGAACGACGATATCGGTTGCCGTTGCGCCGCCTGCGTGCGATCTTCCTGCTCGCACTGCGGCTTCGCCAACGATGTTGACGATCGAAGCAGCGCGGTGATAAGTCTAGACTTAACTACACTCGGAGGTGCTGCATGGCTGAGCGTGTTTGGGAAAAGTTTCTCACGGAGCAAGACAAGGCTACGCTGACTGGCAAAGCCGATCGGCGCATCGGTTTCGGCGAGCGTCCGGCGTTGTTGTTGATCGATCTTTATCGCTGGGTGTTTGGTGACAAACCGGAGGCGGTAACCGAGGCCATAAAAACGTGGCCGGGGAGCTGCGGCATGGCGGGCTGGAACGCTTTGCCGCATATCCAGAAGCTGCTCGCTAAGGCGCGTGAAGTCGGTATTCCGATCATTCATGTGACCGGCATGGATGGCGTCGCCGTCGAACCATGGGCATTTCGCCGCGATACCAAGAAGCGCGCGACCATGGGCGCTGAGGAGCTCGATCGTTTCCGCCGCCGCTACGACATCGTCGACGAGGTCAAACCGATCCCTGGCGAGACCGTGTTTAAAAAAGTCTCGCCCAGCGCCTTTTGGGGCACGCCCTTGGTTGGTCATTTAAACTTTCTGGGGGTCGACACTATTATTACTTGCGGCGAGAGCACGAGCGGATGCGTGCGCGCCAGTGTCGTCGACGGCACGACCAACCGCTTGCGTATGGTGGTCGCTGAGGAGTGCGTCTTCGATCGCCATGAAGCCTGTCACGCGATCAACCTGTTCGACATGAATCAGAAATATGCCGACGTTTTGCCGTTGGAGGAGATTCTCAAATACCTCGACGGCTGGCGCGCTGAGAAAGCGGGCCAAATCGGTTACGCCAACAATAGCATGGAGTATCTGAAGGATCTCGCGATCGGCGAAACGTATAAAGGATTGCGCTAACGCAATCCGGTTCAAGGTTCAAAGGTTCAAAAGTTCAAGGTTTCAGAATCCTGATTCTAACTTTGATCTTTTGAGCCTTGAACTGTTGAACTTGCATTTTGTTTTCTCAGCCCTACCCACGCAAAAACCAGTATCACTGCCGATATCGCGGCCATGCCGTGATAGCCGGTCTCATAACCCAAGTGTTGCACCAATAAACCGGCCATTAACGGGCCCAAGGTGTTACCTAGCGATGTGCATGAGCGAGTGAGGCCCAAGGCTAATGCTTTGGCGTTGGGTCCCGCCGATTGCAGCGCAAACGTTGTGGCGCCGACGTTCGAATAACCGAAGCCCATCGTCATGACCGTCAGCGGAAGCACCAGGGATAAGACGCCGGAGCCGTAGGGTTGGATGATGAACATCGGTATGCCGATGGCGACGCCAAGTAAAATCACCCGCGGCGCGGTGATGCGGTCGCACAGCCAGCCGCCGGTATAGCGGCCGAAGGTGTCGGTCACGCGCGAGATCGATACTACAGTGCCGACCCAGTCCAAGCCGAAGCCGCGTTGATTGACGGCGAGAAATGGAAACGCGATGCGGGTTACGCCGACCAACATGACGAATGACTGAAAGACTGCCAGCGACGAGGCGAGAAACGAACCTTGTGTCAGGAGGTTTTTACCCTCGCGCCAGAGTTGTACCGAGGCTTCTTGGCTGATTGCGCGGGAACGATGGGCGCCGCCGCAAAGAATGAGAATCAGGCCGACGACTTGCGGCAATGCGTAGAAGAAGAACAGCACTTGCGGGCCAAAGATCTTGCCGATGAAGCCGCTGGTGAGGGGGCCCAAAGAAAAACCAATGCCAAGAGCGGCGGCGACTTGGCCTTGGACGCGGCCCTGTTGGCCGGGCTCGGATTGCTCGAAGGCGATTTTGCGAATCGACAGCGCGAACATCGCTTCGGTAACTCCGAGGATCGTAAACGCGCCGAGAAATACCACCGGCGATTCGATAAACAAATGGGCGAAGACCGCAATGACGATGGACGCTGCCGAGGCCGTGACGATCAACACGCCGGAGCTAAAATAACTTGCCAACACGCCCGAAGTCAGATCGGAACAGACACGGCCGACGCCGTTGACGACCAATGGCATGCTCGCCGCGGCGATCGAGTAGCCGTGGTCTTTCATGAAAAACGGCGCTAGCATCGCGGCACCCGACGACCCGGCGATCTGAAAGATGGCGGCCAACGCATAGAGTTGCAGCGGCTTGATTGTCATGACGGTGAATCGACGTTCGTGAACCAGCGCGGTTATACGCGATGGCCGGAATCTTTTCCACTGTGGACAGCGAGAAACCAGCTTGATAGAACCACATCGTTGTGCCGCGCAGACGCAGGCTGTCATCACGATGCCACGAAGATCACGACGTGGGTAATTCGGATTCGGAAAGTAGCCGCAAGCATGCAAAAGACGCAACAATTGC
>DASSGE010000076.1:0-8389 GCA_035693605.1 Binatia bacterium | reverse complement strand
CTTCCAAGATAGTCCAACGTGGATGAAAGAGGCAGCGACCGAGAGTTACATAAATACGTGCGAGACGAGCAAGCCGGGGGATGCGATTCAACCCCCCTACCTTGATAGCGTTCTCGCTGGCACGTTAATCAGCGAGGCGATCACCGCTTACGAAGCTGGCCAGTATGCCGACGCTCTCGGGCGTTATTCAAGCGCGCTGGAACTGCCCGCGGGTCATCAGCTGCGGGTCTTCAACGGCATCTACCTCGCCAATTTAAAACTCGGCCGGCAAGCCGCGGCCAGCGACGCATTCAGCCGGGTCGTCGATTATGGCCTGGCAAAAAACCGGCTTGCCGTAAAATTTCTTTTCAAGCCTGGCACCTCGGCGTTTATTCCCGACAAACAAGTGAGCGCACACTATCCGATGTGGGTGAAGGAGATCGCTCGCCGCGCGGCGCAAACCCAGAGTTGTTTCGAGGTCGTCGGCCATACCAGCCGCTCGGGCGCCGAACCGCTTAACCAAAGGCTGTCGCAACTGCGCGCCGAGTACATTAAGAAGCGTCTCGAGGGTGAAGCGCCGCCTTTAGCGAAGCGCGTCACCGCCAAGGGCGTCGGCTCGCGCGACAACCTGGTCGGCACCGGCAAAGATGACATGTCCGACGCTTTGGATCGTCGGGTGGTTTTTCAGGTAACCCCGTGCGGCGGCTCGCAGTACTACTGAGCCGATCCAGACGGACGCCTGCCCCCAAACGCCCTGACGCGACCACCGCGCCAGGGCGTTTTACTTTATTTCAAGACTAAACTATGGTCCGGTCGTAAAGCGCAAGCGACAAAAAATCAGAAAGGAGTAGATATGAACAAAGGAAAAGTGGCGCTTCTTGGCGGCATCGTTGCCGCGACACTTTCATCGTTCACTGCCCAAGCTCTGGCGGCCAACGCCGAGACCAAGAAGGAGCGCGAAGCATTGCGCAACGAGACCAAGAAGGACCGCGAAGGATTGCGTAACGAGACCAAGAAGGACCGCGAAGCATTGCGTAACGAGGTCAAACAGGACCGAAAGGAAATCGCTCAAGACCGAAAGGAAATCGCTCAAGACCGCAAAGAAATTCGCCAGGATCGCAAAGAACTGGCGCGCGACCGCGAGCAGCTCGAGCGTGACCGCAGAGCCTTACGTCAAGCGATCAATAGAAAAGCGCCCGCGAGCGAAGTCTCTGCGCTGCGGGCAAAGGTCAAGGCCGGCGAAGCGGAAGTTGCCGGCGATAAGAAAGAGCTGCAGGCGGATCGGCTGGAACGAAAACAGGACGTCCAGGAACTCAGACGCGATCAAAAGGCGGCCAATAGCGTAAGATAGATTTTCGCCTACCGACAAAGTCTTTCCCTAACCTGGGGCGCAAGCTGGAGGATTCAATGGCTTCGACAAATCGCGCGATCGCCCGCCGCGCGCTGCTGGCGATCGCGTTCATTCTGCACGTTGTCGGCAGCGAGAGTCCCCGCGCCGCCGACAAAGTTAGAATTAGCTATACCGCCCCCGGACCGCAGCATGGCATCCTGTGGATCGCCGACGTCAGCGGCCTGTTCAAAAGGAATAATATTGACGTCGAAGTCATCTATATGCCCGGCAATATTTCCGCGCCGTCTTTGATGGCCGGTGAGGTCCAGTTTGCTCAGATGACCGGCGCGCTAATGTCGCCGGTGCGCTTGCAAGGCGGCGATCCAGTGATGCTGTTGAGTATTCAAGAACTGCTCGATGACCGTTTGCTTGCGCGGCCCAACATTACCAAGCCGGAGGAACTTAGGGGCAAACGCATCGCGATTTCCCGCTTTGGCGCGGCATCTCACATGCGAGTGCTCAATATGTTGCCCCGTTTCGGTCTCAGCGAAAAGGACGTGACGTTTTTACAGATCGGCGACACCCCGGCGCGGATCATTGCTCTGGTCGGTAACTCGGCAGATGCTTCAAGCTTCTCTCCGCCCGATCATCTCGCCCCTCAACTCACCGGTATGAGAACACTGCTCAATATGGCGGAGTTGAATATTTATTATCAAGGTACGGGATTAGTCGCGACACAGCGCTACATCGCCAAGAATCGCGACCTCGTCAGGCGCATGGTGAAATCTTACATCGAGGCGATCCATATCGTTAGAACCAACCCAGAAGAAGCTAAGCGTGCGTTCGTGAAATACCGGAAGACCAAGGAGCCGAAGCAACTCGAAGACGCTTATCAAACCTTACGTGAAACCGTGAAAGCAAAGCCCTACCCCAACTTGGAATCCTTCAAGACCATCTTCAAAGACGTTAGCGAGCGCATCCCACAGGCGAAAACCGCCAACCCTAAGGATTTTATCGATACCAGTTTTCTCGAGGAACTCGACAAATCCGGCTACATCGATGGGCTATACAGATAGCGGCGTTGAGAGAGTCGGAGCGATGGAGTGATAGGATCCACATCACCTCACTCCAACACTCCGCTCTAGATTGCATCATTCCTTCTCTTCGACTACTCCGCGCCGAGCAGTTTTTTCATCCGGGCGATAATATCGGGCGGCTGGCTCATGACTTCTTTGACAATCTTTTCAAGTTCTTCGCCGGTCACCGGATCGAGATCGAAGCTTCGCTTGTCGAGATCGGCAAGAAATTCCTTATCTTCCATGGTCTTGTTGAACGCCTCGCGCAACGTTTTCACACGCTCGGCGGGGAGCCCCGGGCTGCCAAGCATCGGCCGGCCCAAAGCGCCGGATGCCAACATCACACTGGCCAGGCGGCGTGATGCTTCCGGCGTTTTGTACTTATCCATCAGCTCCCACACTGTCGGCGTATCCGCCATTTTGCGATCACGTTTCTTGCCGGTTTGGATAATATTGCGAACGAAACCCTTCTTGCGCCAGGTGTGATACGGCTCGCGCGATAAAAATGCCTCGATCGTGAAAGCGCGGCAATGAATCTCGCCGCGTTCAACCGCCAGATCGATTTCCGGACCGCCCGGGTAACCTTGGACTAGATTGAACTTGGTACCGATCAGCTCCTCGAAAAGCTTGGGCAAATAATAGGCCGAATCAGAAGTTCCTTGGGCGCCACAGCGCGGCGGTTCCTTGGCATTGCGCACATCTTCGATGGTTTTATAAGGCGTATCAGCGCGCATGTACATTTGCGATTCACCTTGCACCGGCGAGCCGATCCAAACGAACTTCGCCCAATCGTACTGCGCTTCCTTGCGCCCGACGAGTTGATCGAAATAAAGCGTCGGCACGATCGAACCAATGAGCGTCAAGCCGTCCGGCTTGCTCTTATTGTAGACATAGTTGGCTGCAATCATATGTCCGGCGCCAGGCATGTTCTGCACGACCATGTCGGGCTTTCCGGGAATATGCTTGCCCATGTGTTGCGCCAACAAACGCGACCACTGATCGTACAGCGCCCCGGCTGTCGTCCCGGCGATCACGGTTATAGTCTTGCCCTTGTAGAAGTCGGCTTGCGCGTACAACGACTGCCCCCAAAGTAGCATCCCAACCAGCGCTGGCAGCGCCGTTAGCGTTCGAAATGACTGCATACAAGCTCTCCTTTTGATGGAACCCACGGTAAGTTGACCTGGAAGATAATCAGTTTCTTGAACAATTGGAAGTCTTGCCATCGCTTCTTCTAACGTTAAAACCAGCGACGACGAAGAATCACTCACGCGGGGGACGCGCGCTAGGTCGCCGTAATAACCGCCGCCTCGAAGATATCGACGGCAGTGGCGATCTGCTCTTCGGTAACGATCAACGGTGGGCAGAAGCGCAACGTGCTTTCACCGCAGCTCAACAGCAGCAAACCTTTTTCAAAAGATTGCTGCATGACCCGGTCACGCAGCTTACCATCCGGTTTACCATTGGCATCTTCGAAATCGACGCCGATCATCAGGCCCAACCCGCGCACATCGCCGATCGCTTTATGGCGCGTTTGCAAAGCCGCGAGTTTTTCTTTGAGCACCGCTCCGACTTGGGCGGCGTTCTTAATCAAGCCTTCCTCCAACAACTCGATCGTCGCCAAGGCTGCGGCACAAGCCACCGGGTTGCCGCCATAGGTGCTGCCATGGGTACTCTCTTTCCAGGTGCTGATCTCGTCACGGGCAATCATGGCGCCCAGCGGCATGCCGCTGGCGATGCCTTTGGCGGTGCAAAGAATATCCGGCTCGATGCCCCAGTGCTCGCAGGCAAACATCTTGCCGGTGCGGCCGAAGCCCGATTGAATTTCATCGGCAACCAACAATATCCCGTGCTTGCGGCAGAGTTCCTGAAGCATCGGCAGATACTCCGGCGGAGGCACAATATAACCCCCTTCACCCTGTATCGGCTCGACGAATATTGCCGCCACCTCTTCCGGGCGGACATCGTAACGAAACACTACCTTTTCCAAAATATTTACGCATTCGATGCCGCAATCGCCATATTTTAATTGATAGGGACAACGGTGGCAGAATCCATACGGGACATGGCGCACGCCCGGGATAAGCGGGCCGAAATGGGCGCGATGCGAGGCGCGGCTCGCAGTTAGCGACAAAGCCCCCATTGAACGGCCGTGAAAGGCGCCATGAAAGGCGATCACATGCTGGCGTTTGGTATGATAGCGGGCGAGCTTGAACGCAGCCTCGACGGTTTCGGTACCGGAGTTGGTGAAGAAAACTTTTTTGCCGCCATTGCCTGGAGCTACGCGCGCCAGCTTCTCCGCCAGCTCGACCATCGGCTCGTAATAAAAATCGCTACCGCAAATATGCAGGAACTTGCGTGCCTGCTCTTCGATCGCTTTTACTACCCTGGGGTGCGCGTGGCCAGTATTGGCGACGGCAATACCTGCCATAAAGTCGAGAAACAAATTACCGTCCACATCTTCGATCACACAGCCGTGCCCTTGCTTGACCACGAGCGGATAGACTCGACCATAAGCCGGCGCCGTGCACTTCTCGTCTCGTTCGATGAGCGCTTTGGCTTTGGGACCGGGAAGAGGTGTTTTGATAAGGGGAACTTTCATTAATTCTCCTGGGCCGCGGATCATGTGTACTCTGGGAATTATTCCGCGTTGTCGATTTGCGCTTTCTGCAATTTGCCGGAGTAATCGACGTAAATAGACTTCCACTCGGTGAATATATCGTACACCGTTGTACCCGCCTCGCGGTGGCCGTTGCCGGTGTCTTTGACGCCGCCGAAGGGCAAATGCACTTCGGCGCCGATGGTCGGGCCGTTGATGTAGGTGATCCCAGCTTCGATGTCGCGCATAGCGCGAAAAGCGCGCGTGACATCATTGGTGTAAATCGAACTCGAGAGCCCGTACGCCGTGCCATTGAGCACGGCGATGGCCTCGTCGAAAGTGGCGATTTCGATGATCGATAAAACCGGGCCGAAGATTTCTTCCTGGGCGATGCGCATGTTCGGCTTGACCCGGTCGAAGATTGTCGGTTGAAAGAAATAACCGTTGGCGCAAGCGCCGGCATCGTGAACCGATCCACCGATAAGTAAGTGCGCGCCTTCGGCTTTGCCGATATCGACATAGCGGAGCACTTTTTCCCGCGCCGCTTGATTGATCAGCGGCCCCATCTCAACCGTCTCATCCAGACCATCGCCGATTTTAATTGCCTGCGCCCGTGCCACCAAGGCATCGGTGACTCGCTTGGCCACATCGCGATGAACAATCAATCGGCTGGTCGCCGTGCAGCGTTGGCCGGTGGTGCCGAAGGCGCCCCAGAGCGCGCCTTCGACGGCCAATTCGACATCAGCATCATCCATGACGATCTGCGCGTTCTTGCCGCCGAGCTCCAATGAAACGCGCTTGAGGCTCTGGCCGCACACCGAGGCGATCTCGCGACCGACCGTGGCCGAGCCGGTGAACGAAACCAATTGAACGTCTTTGTGGCGCACCAACGCCGCGCCGACCTCTTCTCCTTTACCATGAATGAGATTGACAACTCCCGGCGGTACACCCGCCTCGCTGAGAATCTCGAAGAAGCGGGTGGCGGTATGCGGTGTGTCCTCTGCCGGTTTGAGAATAACGGTATTGCCGCAGATCAGCGCCGGGAAAATTTTCCAGGTTGGAATCGCCAGCGGAAAATTCCACGGCGTGATCAGCGCGCACACGCCAATCGGCGCGCGCACCGACATGGCGAACTTATTGGGCAATTCCGCCGGCGTGGTCTCGCCGAACAAGCGGCGGCCCTCACCGGCATTGAGAAACGCGCAGTCTATGCCTTCTTGCACATCGCCGCGGGTTTCTTTCAGCACCTTGCCCATCTCACGGGTTTCGATGCGCGCGAGTTCTTCTTTGTATTTTCTTAACAACTCGCCGACGCGATAGAGGATTTCACCGCGCTTGGGCGCCGGCACGAGCCGCCAACTAACAAAAGCCTTCTTGGCAGCGACGACCGCGGCATCAACGTCGGCGCCATCGCAGGCGGGGAATTTACCGATCAGGTCTTCGCGATTGGCGGGGTTGCGATTTTCCAATAACCGCCCCGATCTTGCCCCACGCCATTCGCCATCTATGTAATTCAAAAGCTCTGCCATATTTACTCCCCCTGACCCGTCATCACCGGCAGATCCTAGCATCAGTTCATTCTAAAGGCGCGCCTCCGGGAACACAACTAAAAGATTAGCTTAAACATAGCGCGCGATTGATAATACAGTGAATCACGATGAGATTTGTTGCGTCAAATTTATCAATCGGATAGTTTCATTCGGAAACTTCGACCATTAGTCAGTTGCACTTATTGCTTACAAACTACGCAAGGAGAATGACCATGAAAATACCAGGGATCCTGAGTTTATTGTTGTTGTTTGGCGGTGCTACAGCCTCGGCGCAATCCGACGACTTTTATAAAGGGAAAACGGTTCGACTGGTGGTTGGCTTTTCAGCCGGTGGCGGTTTCGACACCTACGCTCGCGCCTTAGCCCGCCATATGAGCAAACATATACCTGGCAATCCGAGTGTCGTGGTCGAAAACATGACTGGCGCCGGCAGCTTGATCGCGGCTAATCATGTTTACAGAGTTGCCAAACCCGACGGCTTAACCATCGGCCACTTCATTGGCGGTCTATTCTTAGGCCAAGTGCTTGGTCAGCCGGGCATTGAGTTTGATGCCCGTAAGTTTGAATTTATCGGCGCGCCGATCAGCGATCACGTGGTATGCGCCATGACCAAAGCCAGCGGCATCACCAGCATCGAAAGATGGATGGCCGCGAAGTCAGCAGTTAAGATGGGCGGCATTGCGCCGGGAACTTCCACGCCGGACAACGCCACGCGGATTTTGAAAGCCGCTCTCGGCCTGCCGATACAGTTGGTTACCGGGTATAAAGGGACCGCAGATGTAAGACTGGCAGCCGAAAGCGGCGAGGTCGCGGGCGGCTGCTGGGGTTGGGATTCGGTCAGCGTCACGTGGCGCAAGGCCTTGGATACCGGTGATGCGGTGGTCGTTTTGCAAGCCAGCGCCCGAACCCACCCGGACCTCGTCACCGTGCCCCAGGCGATCAAGTTCGCTAAAACTGACGAGGCTCGTAGAATGATCGAGGTTGGCATTCACGGTGATAGCGATATTGTCCGCACTTACACGTTGCCGCCGGGCACGCCGAAGGATCGCGTGCAGGTCTTACGCAAAGCTTTCGACGCCACACTGAAAGACGGCGAGTTTCTCGCCGATGCCAAAAAGTCGCGGCTCAACGTCGAGCCCATTCCGGTCAACCAAATCGAGAAAGAGATCGCTGCACTGTTCAAGCTTGACCCAGCTTTAATCACCAAGCTGAAAGATATTCTTTACAATTAAGCCTAACATTGATATTCACCGTCGAACATTTAGGCCCCGTTTTCAGAGGACTTAGGTATCTATGGATTTAGTCTCGGCGCTATTTTCCGGACTCTTGCAAGTTTTCAATTGGTCGACCTTCAGCCTGATGATGATCGGCATCGCTGTCGGCTTTGTCGTCGGTATTCTTCCCGGTCTCGGCGGTCCGACCGCGATGGCGCTGATGCTGCCGTTCGTTTTCAAAATGAACGCGGTCGAAGCCTTCGCCTTCCTTCTCGGTATGACGGCGGTCACTGCGACCACCGGTGACATTACCTCAGTCCTGTTCGGTGTCCCCGGCGAGCCGACGACAGCCTCGACTATCGTCGACGGCCATGCAATGTCGCGCAACGGCGAGGCTGGCCGTGCGCTGGGCGCGGTTCTGATGAGCTCGCTTGTCGGCGCGATCTTTGCCGGTTTCGCGCTTGGCGCCGCGGTTCCGGTCATCCGTCCCCTGGTACTCTCTTTTGGCTCGCCAGAGTTTTTCATGTTGGCGATACTCGGCATATCGTTCGTCGCGGCGCTAAGCGGCGAGGATCCATTAAAAGGCATCATCTCCGGCGGTATCGGCTTGATGTTGGCGACCATCGGACTCGATCCGATCTCGG
>DASSGE010000075.1:0-4079 GCA_035693605.1 Binatia bacterium | reverse complement strand
GATCAATAGCGCCGCAGCGTGGGGATGGGGCGCGTGGCGCGCGAGCATGAGCATGTTGGGTTTGGCGTAGTAGGGATCGAGCACGGTCCAGTCGAGCGGAGCGCCGCGGGTTTTGAAGTCCAGAACCGAAGAGCTATTGAGGGCGATGCCGACGGCGCGCTCGCCCGCGCTGATCAGTTGTGCCTGAGTCGTTCGACCGCGACCCATTAAGATATCCTGCCTGGCAAGCCGCCGCATATACTCCAAGCCTTTGTCCCTGCCGTAGTGTTTGAGCAGGACGGCAAACCAGGGAAACTCCTCGACGTCCAAAATCATGTTGGCTTTCCATTTAGGCTCCAGCAGATCTTCATATCGTTTGGGCGCGTCAGCACGCTTGACCATGTTGGTGTTGTAGCCGAGCACGACCGGAACGATATAGGTCGGCGTGAAGTAGCCTTCCTTATCTTTGTGCGCGGTCGAGAAATACTGCCGCTCCGGACTCTGGTACGGATCCAGGGCGCCGGTCTTTTTGATGCCAAAAGCTTGCGCCGCCGAGGCGTTGGTGATGTCAAAGCCATGCTTGCCGGCGTTGTGCTCCGTCTGGATCATCAGCACCTGTTTCTGCCCGGAGATCCGGTAGATGTTGACCTTGATGAACGGGTAGCGCTTGTTGAACGCCTTGACGTAAGCATCGGCATCGACGGCCTGCAGCGAGCTGTAAAACATGACTTCCTTCTCGCTGCGCGCGCGCTCGACGAGGACTTTTTGCCGGTTCTCCGCCGAGAGCTTTTCAAGCTTCGCGAGAATTTGCCCAGACGTCTCCTGGGCAGCGCTTAGCGGTGTTGCAGTCAGCAGTGTGAAAAATGCCGTTACTAGCAGAACCGTGACAAGCGCTTTCTTCATGACAACCTCCTGAACCGCCGACGACGCGGTCAACTTCAATGCCGAGCTAATGCCGAATGACAGTTTCCGCTCAACCTAGGAGTACTGGTCGAATCTGCGGTGAAAATATTTATTTCGCCATCCGTCCGATAAATTCCAGCACGGTGCGGTTGAACACCTCGGGCTGTTCCCAATAGGGGGAATGGCCGCACTCCGGAACGATTACCATTTCGTTTTTTGGAATGTGCCGGGCGATTTCGCGCATAATCGACGGCGGCGTAAACATATCCGCTGCCCCGGTCATCAAGAGCGTTCGTACCCGGAGCGTCTCGAGCTTTGCCGGTGTGACGGTATTGACCAATTTTTGCCGGGCACCTCTTCCGGTCTCCGAGATCCGGTTGAGTTCGTCCCATTTGGCGACACCCGTGGGATTGGCCGCGCGGTAAGACGGCCCGAGCTCGCGAAACCAGCGCGGCAGCTTGTCCCAATCTGCCAGTTTGATACTGGCCGCCGCGTCAGCAATATGGCCTTGCGCCGCCGCCAGATTGTTACTGGAGATCGTCAGACTCAGCAGCCGTTCCGGATGGGATAGCGCATAATCGGCGGCGACGCTGCCTCCCGCCGCCGAACCCAATAAGTGAAAGCTCCCGAGCTTGAGGTAATCGACAAATATTTGCAGATCCTCCGACGCGCTGCCGGGATTATCCGCGGGCGCGGAATCGGAATTGTAATAGTTGCGCCGCGAATAAGCGATGACACGATAGCCGGCCTTGGCGAACACGGGCTGCTGATACAACCAGACCAGCGCGCTGCCCGATGCCGGATGGAGCAACAACACCGGCTCGCCAGCGCCTCCGGTATCCCAATATCCCAGGGAAAAATCGCCAAGCTTGGCCATGCCGTCCTTCGCCGGAGCCTGCTCCGGGATCGGCACGGGAACCAGCGGATCGTCTCGATGCGCTGCAGAAATAGTTTTGATCATCGCAATCCCCCCCCAGTTCGGATCGGCGTATAAGTCACCCGTCCTTTAACACACAAGCGGCCGCCGTGTCGCCCCGGCCGTGCCAGCGCTGACAGCAGTGATGCAACGTACGCGAACTCGCGTCCGAATTTTACTTGGGCAATAACTTGAGACTATTTTTTTGGTTTGATGTCTTTCAGAACGGAAAAAGGATTGTAGGTCGCCGGTTCGTCTTCATTGTCATGCACTACGGTCTCGCTGCTCGCGTCCCGATCCAAGGAGCGTGAGTGCTCGCTGTCGTGGCAGTACATGCATAACAGTTCCCAGTTGCTACCGTCGGGCGGATTGTTATCGTGGTTGTGATCTTTATGGTGCACCGTCAGCTCGTGCAGTTTTTTGCTGGAAAATTCGCGTCCGCACCAGGCGCAGATCCACGGCAAGACCTTCAGCGCTTTATCGCGGTAGAGATTACCCCGCCGCGTCCGCAGCTTGCGCGCCTCGGCGAGAATCTGTTCCAGCTCGCCGCCGTCCGATCGGGATTTTTTCGCTGACATTGTAACCTCACCGCACCAGGCCGGTGACAACTCAAAGTACTTTCGCTGAGGATTCTACGACTGCGTTTGAGTTGCGGCAAGACGCTGCGGTGTATTTGATTGACAGCCCGAGCGCATCTTGATAGCCAGCCGTTGGGAGGATCCCCATGGCCCAACAAGAAATCGCGTTGATTGTCGGCAGCGGACCGGGATTAAGCGCTTCGCTGGCACTGCTGTTTAGCAAAGAAGGAATGAAGGTCGCGCTGGCGGCGCGCAACGTCGAAAAACTCGACGGCTTAGTCAAAGAAATCAATGGCCGCGCTTACCCCTGCGATGCCAGCAGTCCAGCCGACGTGAAAAATCTGTTTCAATCGGTGAGTCAGGACATCGGCAATCCCAATCTCGTGGTATACAACGCCAGTGGCCGCGTCCGCGGTCCGCTCACTGAACTCGATCCCGAAGCCGTGCGCCAGACGATCATGATCACCTGTTACGGCGGCTTTCTGATCGGCCAGGAGGCGGCTAAAAGCATGATCAAAGCCGGCAGCGGCACAATCCTTTTCACCGGCGCGTCCGCGAGCGTCAAGGGTTACGCCAACTCTGCGGCATTCGCGATGGGCAAAATGGGCTTGACCGGATTGGTGCAAAGCATGGCGCGTGAACTGCAGCCGCGCAATATTCACGTCGCCCAAGTGGTGATCGATGGCGGCATTTGCAATCCGGAACGGCCGGAACGTCAGACCGAGCGCGGTCCCGACGGTTGTCTCGACCCGGACGCAATCGCGCGGACTTACCTCCATCTGCACCGCCAACACCGCAGCGCATGGGCATCGCAGATTGAGTTACGGCCATGGGTGGAAAAGTTTTAGCTATACATTGGGTCAATGAAAAATCATGAAAGAGAGCTACTCTCGGCTAGCTAGTGAGCAACTATTAAAACAATGACACTGGGGCGACCAGAACCGCTCGGCAATGAACCACGTTTGTGATCGACCCCAGTGTCATCGTATACGCGACGCCGGTAGGTTATTTATTTATCAACTACGAAACTAAGTATGAACCAGTTCAACCCGACGATCTGGTGAAGTTGACGCCGAGGAGCTGAGCAGTCTCGGAATCGAGACTACCGGTGACCACTAAACCGCTATCCTTCTGAAATTCCCGGATTGCCGCGCGGAATTCGTTTGTAATCGCTCCGTCTGAACGGCCCGGATGGTATCCCTCAGCTGCCAACTTCTGCTGCGCCATTCTCACTTCCTCTGAAGTCATATCGGACGGATTTGCTTCCGTCACACCAGGGACGCCCGGCGCCATGTCTGAATCGTCTTCGATCGTCTTCGGATAACGCTCGGTGGGCAAATCATTGCTGCTGTAGATGCGGTTGTTAGCACCGACAGAACTCGCTGCGAAACTCAGCGAACCACCTATGATAACCGCTGCTAATTTAGATTTTTTAAACTTCATTTTCCCTCCTCTGTAATATTGGCAGGCAGTCGCGCACACAACCGAAAAGGTCGCAATGCGGATGCCAAAACTCCTCGGAGCACATCAACGAAATGAAAAGTTTCTAAGTGGCAATGATGTCATCGCCTCGCCGTAACTTCTGCGCATGACACTTATGTTCAACCTAGAAACACCTGCTGATACTGTTGAGCGAGTGATTGGAAGAGGAAAAAAGAAACTATTTCGGGCAGGCACCAAAGTCACTACCCAGATTCGAGACA
>DASSGE010000074.1:0-3822 GCA_035693605.1 Binatia bacterium | reverse complement strand
TTATAGTTGGGATTGTCCGGTTCGAGCAGATTCAAGAACCACAATCGCTGTTGGGCAAAGGAAAGCGGGGCTTGGTGCCGGGTCTGTCGCCGGGGGATTGCCAGCGAAGAGTCGAGCTTCAACTCTTGCTGCTCGAGCTCTAATTCGAGCAGCGCGCGCTTGGCCGGGGAAAGCTGCGCTAGACGCTGGGCTAGATCTCGACTATCCATGGACGTTGGTCTGGCGCGCGGCAGGGTTGAGTTGAGATAACAGTTTCGCTGGTCTCATTCGTGTTGACTCTCATGATTTCGCGGCGTTTCTCGACCGTGCTGCCCGCTCCGGTTCTAGCCATAGCGATGGTCAAGTTGGTTTTCAATCTCCGCCAGGCGAATTTTATGCCGTTGGATCGCCCGCCACTTTCAGGCGAACGCTTTAACCGGTCCGTCTGAATTTAAATCATCTAACGAATCAGGCGCGCCCGCGGCAACGCCAAATAGATGCCACCCATGCTCAGCGCGCCGGCTAAACTGAGGGTAGCCGTAGCCCACTGCGCGCCGACCCATGAAGCCAGGGCGCCGATCAGGATACCGCCGGCGAGCAGGATCACGTGGGTCATGTGGTAAAGCGCCATCATGCGGCCGCGAAACTCTTTGGGCGAGTAGGTTTGAATAACTGTCTGCGCTAAAGCGTGGGAGGTGACATGGACGATGCCGACCAAGCCCATCAGCACAACCGAGAGTTTGAACCATGGCGACACCGCAAAGGCGGCGACGATGACGCCATAGATCGTTACTCCGATGAGCATGATGTTAATCCGTGGCACGCGGTTGCCAAAGGATGCGATCAGAAATGAGCTGAATAAGGCGCCGACGCCCATGGCGCTGAGCAGCAACCCTTGCCCGGTGGCGCCGACATGAAGCACGTCACGGGCGAAGACCGGCAGCAGGGTCATGAACGGAATGATAAATATCGACGAGCAGACGACAATCAACAAGCTGGCCCGTACAGCTTCGTTGCGCCAACTGAACTTCCAACCTTCAATGATGCTTTGGCCGAATGATTCGTCATGCGCATGTTTGCTGCCGGCCGACTGTGCCGGTTTATGACCCGCTCGCAGCTGCCAGGTCCAAATGGTTGCGAGAAAGTAACAAACCGCTTGCGCGGTATAAGCCCCGCCAGTGCCGACGAGAGCAATCAGAAAGCCGGCGACAGCCGGGCCGGCGCTGCGGGCGACATTGAATACGATCGAATTGAGGCCGATGGCGTTAGTGATATGTTCCGTCGGCACAGCGTCGCCGACCATGGCGGCGCGCGCCGGCTGCTGAAATGCCTGGACCACCGCCATGCCGAACGCGGTGACGTAAACATGCCAGGGTTCGATGCGCCCGGCGAAGATCAAAATCGCAACGACGACGTAGAGCAGACCATCGACGATCTGGGCGACTAGAATTTGATTCTTGCGCGAGTAGCGATCGGCGGCGCTTCCCGCCAGGGGCGAGAGCAGAAGTATCGGGATCGCCTGGACGCCGCGCACCAAACCCAGCTGCAGCGTCGAGTTGGTCAGCTCGTAGAGCAACCAGCCGCGCGCCACTTGATCCATCCAGGTGGCCAGAGACGCGAAGATCTGGCCGAACCATATCAAACGATATTCGCGGTAGTGCAGCGCCTCGAATAGACGCAGTGCGCCGAGATATCCAAGCAGGCCGCGTGGCCGGGCCGCGCCGACTGCTGCATCGGCCGGCGGCGCAATCGGCCTTTCGTCGTTCATTTCAAGGTGTTCCGTCGAGCCAAGCTGCCGTTAGGCGGCTGAATTGCAGAATTGCGCCGGATACTACCACGATTGCACAGCAAATAATCGCTCAGCGGTTTCAAGCCCGCGTCAATTGGCGATACTTGATGCGGTGCGGCTGTTCGGCGTCGGCACCCATGCGGGCTTTGCGATCGGCTTCGTATTCGGAGTAGTTACCGTCGAACCATAGCACTTTGCTGTCGCCTTCGAAGGCGAGAATATGGGTCGCAATGCGGTCGAGAAACCAGCGGTCATGGGAGATCACCACAGCGCAGCCGGCGAAATTCTCGAGCGCCTCTTCAAGGGCGCGCAGCGTATTGACATCCAAGTCGTTGGTCGGTTCGTCGAGCAGAATAACGTTGGCGCCTTCTTTCAACATTTTCGCCAGATGCACGCGATTGCGCTCGCCGCCGGAAAGCGCGCCGACTTTTTTTTGTTGGTCGGTGCCGGAGAAGTTGAAGCGCGCCACATAGGCCCGCGAGTTGACCTCGCGATTGCCGATCTTCAGTAAATCGGCGCCGCCGGAGATCTCCTGCCAAATCGATTTGTCGGGATCGAGGGTACGGCTTTGATCGACATACGCCAGCGCCACGGTGTCGCCGACGCGGATCTTACCGCTGTCGGGTTTTTCCTGGCCGGTGATCATGCGAAACAATGTCGTCTTGCCGGCGCCGTTGGGTCCGATAACGCCGACGATACCGCCGGGCGGGAGCTTGAAGGTCATGCCATCGATCAGCAGGTGATCGCCGTAGGCTTTGCTGACGTTTTCCGCCTCGATGACGACATTGCCGAGCCGCGGCCCTGGCGGGATGGGTATTTCCAGATCCTCGCGCCGCTTCTGCGACTCCTGGTCGAGCAGCGCTTCATAGGCGGTGATGCGCGCCTTGCCCTTGGATTGGCGCGCTTTCGGTGACATGCGAATCCACTCCAGTTCGCGCTGCAGCGTTTTCTGCCGCTCGCTTTCGGACTTTTCCTGTTGGCGCAGCCGTTCCTGTTTCTGTTCCAACCAAGAAGTGTAGTTGCCTTTGAACGGGATGCCCTGGCCGCGGTCGAGCTCGAGAATCCAGCCGGCGACGTTGTCGAGAAAATATCTATCATGGGTGACGGCTATGACTGTGCCGGCATAACTCTGTAAGTGATGTTCGAGCCAGGCCACCGACTCGGCATCGAGATGGTTGGTCGGTTCATCGAGCAATAAAATATCCGGCTTTTGCAGCAATAAGCGGCACAGCGCGACGCGGCGGCGCTCGCCGCCGGAGAGTATCTTTACTGGCGTATCGGAAGGCGGACAGCGCAACGCATCCATCGCCATCTCCAGCCGCGCGTCCAAGTCCCAGGCGTCCAAATGATCGAGCTTCTCCTGCACCTCGCCTTGCCGCTCGAGGAGTTTGTTCATTTCATCGTCGGACATCTCTTCGGCGAACCTGGCGTTGATAGCTTCGAATTCCTTGAGCAGGTCAACGGTCTTCTGCACCGCTTCTTCGACGACTTCGCGAACGGTGCGCGCGTCATCGATCAAAGGCTCCTGCTGCAGGAACCCGACGGTGTAGCCCGGCGACAGCACCGCTTCGCCGTTGAACTCCTTGTCAACACCCGCCATGATGCGCAGGAGCGACGACTTGCCAGAGCCGTTAAGACCGATGACGCCGATCTTGGCGCCGTAGAAGTAGGAAAGATAGATATCTTTCAGCACGGCGCGCTTGTCGTAATACTTGCCGACGCCGACCATCGAGTAGATGATTTTGTTGGGTTCCGTGGTAGCCATGGATGAAAACGTTAACCTCAGAGCGAATTTTGATACCGTTAGATTGTCAGGTTGGCTTGGGTTCTGCAACAAAGCTGGAGCTCGGTGATCGCCGGCTCCTATCACGGGACAGTATAGCTCTTGTTCAGAGCTGGGGGATCGGATAAAGCCTCAACATATTTGTTACAGACGGCAGCACACACACAATCAATCAATAAGGAGGCTTCATGATCAATCGACGATTTGGATGGTCTGTCTTCTTTGCGCTGTTAATAACACTGGCGCCGGGGCTGCGGGGCGCTGAGGCGAA
>DASSGE010000073.1:0-5338 GCA_035693605.1 Binatia bacterium | reverse complement strand
TACCGACAAGGGGGTTATCCTATTACGAAAGATATATAAGGATGGGATAGAGGCGATCAAGCAGGGGCGCGATCCGCTCGGGATTGTTCGGGATCCAGCGAAAAATCAGTTGATACGGTTGGAGCCGCGGGAGGAACTGTTGGACTAAAAACAGTTCCAATGGTTCCAAGTGTTCCAATCATTCCAGGGGGGATTCGCCAAAGTTCAAGGGTTCAAAAGTTCAAGGTTCTCCGGACGGGAGAGTGCGATGAAGTCTTATACCAAGATTATTGCCTGGTCGCTGATGCTGATTTCGCTTCATTCGTACGCGGCGGCGGAGACTTTGGAACAGTTGATCGCGGGGGCGAAGAAGGAATCGGAACTGACCTTCATCGCTGGGGCGCAAACTTTTGGCGGGCAGAAGACTTTAAATCTGCTCGAGTCCGCGTTCAACAAGCGCTTCGGTCTCAACATGAAGATCCGCTTTGCCGCCGGTCCCGAGATGAACTCGATGGCGGCGCGGACGATCGCTGAGCTCAAGAACGGCAGCAAGGCATCGAGCGATATTTATCACGGCTCGCAATCGCATGTGTCGCTGTTGCACAAGGAGAAGGCGTTGGAACAGGTGAATTATTCCGCGATCTTTCCTTGGATCACCAAGCCGATGGAGATATTTCCCAATGAAGGGGTGCTGATATTCACTTCGCTGCGCGGCATGATCTACAATTCCAAACTCATCCCAAAAGACAAAGCGCCCAAGAGTTATGAGGATCTGGTCGATCCGAAGTTAAGTCCGACCTGGGCCGGCAAGCTGGCGATCCCGCCGTATGTCTCCTGGCTGGTCGAACTGTCGATGATCTGGAGCGAGGACAAGGTCAAGAACTTCACCAAGAAGTTGGTCGCGCTGAGCGGCGGCCGGCTGCGTTACAGCGAGGAGGAGCGCGTGGTCAGCGGCGAGTTCCCGATCGCGGCGAACATGGGCGGCGCCACCGAACAGATGTGGCAGTGGCAGGCGAAGGGCGCGCCGCTGGTGGCGGTGATGGGCTCGACGCCGGTGCTGCCGTCTTATTTTCAGCTGGCGGTGCCGCGCAACACGGCGCATCCGAATTTAGCGAAACTATTCACCGGCTTCATGGTGTCGAAGGAAGCCCAGGCGATCCTGGAAAAACAAGATTTTCGCACCTCGCATCTGGTTGACGGCACGATGATGAACAAGTATCTCAAGCAAAATAATTTTAAGTTGCAGGAAGCCAAGGATTCGATCGCTTTCTATCTGCAAGGTGAGGATAGCGGGCTGGAGTTTAAGGAAGAGCTGACGAAGATGCTTAAGCAATAAGGATGAAGCCGAAGGATGAAGGATGAATTAAGATGCCGATGGTTTTCGGTCTTACTTCAGCCTTCATACTTCATCCTTGAAGGATATCGATATGTTGACCGCTGAAGAAAATGAATTGATGACCCGAGTCGGGCCCGGCAAGCCGGCCGGGGAGATGTTGCGGCGCTATTGGTGGCCGGTGGCCTTTTCCGACCAAGTGCAGGCGAAGGCGGCGCCGACCAAGGTGACGTTGCTTGCCGAAGACTTCGTGTTGTTTCGCGACGGCGCCGGCAAGTTGGGATTAGTCGCGCTGCACTGTTCTCATCGCGGCACATCGTTGGAATACGGCCGGGTCGAGGAGAACGGCATTCGTTGCTGTTATCACGGCTGGCTGTGGGACGCGCGCGGTAATTGCCTGGATCAGCCGGCCGAGCCGGCCGGTAGCACATTTAAAGATCGTGTGAAGCATCCGGCTTATCATGCGCAAGACGCCGGCGGTTTAGTCTTCGCCTACGTCGGTCCTGAGCCCGCGCCGTTGTTGCCGCCCTACGATTTGCTGGTGCGCGACGACGGCTGCCGGGTGGTCGGCGGCGGCGAGGAGTTTTGCAATTGGCTGCAGCGGGCCGAGAACTCCGCCGACGGCGCGCACTCGATCGCGCTCCATGCCGCCGGTTATCCCAACATGGCGATGAAGCGGCCGACGATCAAATGGGAGCCGACCCCGTTCGGCCTCAAAGAAGTCACCTGGGTCGATGGCGTGGCCAAGCCGCGCATATCGCATTTCGTTTTTCCGTCCCATGTGCGCCACTCCGCCGCTCGAATCGACGAGCAGCCGCGCCAAGTGATCCGCTTCCGCGTGCCCAAGGACGATTACACGACCAATACTTTCTACATCGACTTTTACCCGCACAAGGACGGCAAGCCGACGCGGCCCGAGCCGTTGCGCGTGAAAGGCTTTCGCAAAAGCGAGCCGGGCGTGTACACGCGGGTGCAGGACGGCTGGTGGAATCTGCCCAATCGCGAGCAGGATCGGGTTGCTCAGGAAACCCAGGGCGTGATCGCCGATCGGACCAAAGAGCATCTGGCGACTTCCGACCAGGGCATCGTGATGCTGCGCAAAATGATCCGTGACTCGATCGACGCGGTGGCCCAGGGCAAAGACCCCTTTGGCGTGATTCGGAGTGCCGACGGCGCGATTACTTTCGACTCGAGTCGCGATGCGGTTGAAGCGTTGAGTTAATTGGGAATGGAGAATGGATAATTGACAATGGGGGATCGCTTCCGATCGGGCCATTCTCTATCCTCCATTCTCGACCTTGTATAGTTATAGCCCGGAAGGAGTAATGCAGTGCTAAAACTTATAATTGCCGTCCTGTTACTTTTACCGCCACTCGCGCAGGCGCAGAAGCTCGAACAGATCGTCGCCGAGGCCAAGAAGGAAGGCGAGGTGACGCTGGTGGCGAGTACGTCGACTTTCGGCGGTAAGAAGGGCTTTGCCGAACTCGAGGGGCTGTTCGCCAAGCGCTATGGCTTCAAAGCGAAGCTGAACTTGAGCGGCGGGCCGAGCTTCCCGCAGATGGCCGCGCGCATCATAACCGAGCAGAAAGCCGGCTCGAAGTCGTCGACGGATATGTATCTTGGCTCCGACGGCACCTTCGCGACCATGCAAGAAGAGAAGGCCCTGGAGAAAGTAAATTGGTCGGCAATCTTTCCCTGGGTGACCAAGGAGATGGAAATTACCCCGCAAGAGTCGTTGCTGGTCTATGCGTCGTTTCACGGCATTATCTACAATTCCAACGCAATCCCCAAAGACAAGGCGCCCAAAAGCTACGAAGACTTGATCGATCCGGCGCTGTCGCCGACCTGGGCCGGCAAGATGGCAATCCCGGCGTACATTCACTGGCTGGTGCGTTTGACGCCGATCTGGGGCAAAGAGAAGGTTCTCAACTTTGCGCGCAAACTGGCGCCGCTCGCCGGGGGCCGGCTGCGCCAGGGCGAAGAAGAGCGCATCGTCAGCGGCGAGTTTCCGATCATGGCGAGCACCGGCGGTCCGCTGGAAGCGATGTGGAAGTGGCAAGCCAAAAACGCGCCGCTGGTCGGTCTGCCCGGGTCTTCGCCGGCAACATCCTCCTACTATCAACTGGCGGTGCCGCGAAATTCGGTGCACCCCAATATGGCCAAGCTATTTATCGCGTTTATGACCACCCGCGAGGCGCAGAGCGTGTTGGAGAAGCAGGACCATCGCAGCTCGCATCTGGTCGAGGGGACGATCTTGGCGAAATATGTCAAGGCGAACAAGATCAAGCTGCAGGACGCCAAACAATTGAGCGAGGTGTTTCTCAAGGACGACGCCGGGCTAGAGGAAGAGCTGAACAAGATCATGCTCAAGTGAGAGAGTCGCGATGGCGCCGGCGCTCTAAATCATCCTATGGTCGTAAACTCTCCGATCCGTCATACCGGTGAAAACCGGTATCCATCCGGACTCGTATCTGGATTCCGGCTTTCCCCGGAGTGACGAAATAAATAGCTTCCGTTAGAAGAAGACCCAGCAAAAGAATCGAATTTTCATGTCCATCCAGGTCGTCATGCCCGAGCCGCGCGGTACGAACATCAACTGGTCGCAATTATCACTATTGGCGGTCGGCGGGATCGCGGCACTTTCCATTCTAGTACTCCTGGGCATGATCGTCTGGATGAGTTTGCGCACCGGTGTGCCGGGGCAGACGTCCGATTATTCGCTCAAGAATTATGCGGCGATCCTCGCCGACCCTTACACCTACAAGGTGATGTGGACGACTCTCTATTTTTCCGCGGTGACCATCGCCGTGGCAGTGCCGTTAGGGTTCGTCTTTGCCTGGTTGGTCGAGCGCACCGATATGCCTTACAAAGCGGTGGCGATGAGTCTGCTCAGCATCGGGATCTTGTTTCCGACTTTTCTCAAAGCGATGGGTTGGGTGTTTTTATTGCACCCGCGCATTGGTGTGATCAATATATTTTTCATGCAACTGTTCGGTCTAAGCCAAGCACCGCTCAACATTGCGACGTTGACCGGCATCGGCTGGGTGCAGGGATTGACCTTGACGCCGCTGGCGTACGTCATGATTTCCGCCGCGCTCAAAAGCATGAATCCCGCTCTGGTCGAAGCGGCGAGCGTTCATGGCGTGAGCCAGTGGCGCACGCTGGTGCGCATCGAGCTGCCGCTGATTTGGCCGGCACTGTTCTCGGCCGTGATCTGGATGTTCACCGTAGCCATTGCCGCCTTTGACGTGCCTGGTGTGATCGGCATGGCCAATAACATTTTTACCTTCAGTACGGCGATCTACTTCATGATCAATCCCAACGAAGGGCTGCCGCGCTATGGCTTGAGCGGCGCTTACGGCACGATCATGGTCGGGCTGTCGCTGATCTTGATGATCCCATACTTTATCGCCCTAAAGCAGAGCCATAAGTACCAGATCATTTCCGGCAAAGCCTATCAGCCGCGCCCGGTGGAGTTGGGTAAGTGGGGGTGGGTGGCTTGGAGTCTTCTTGGGCTCTATTTCACACTTGCATTCGTCTTGCCCCTCTTGGCGATCTTCTGGGTATCGTTATTGCCCTATGTCCAAGCGCCATCGTGGCAAGCGTTGTCGACGTTGACCTTTGAGCGCTACTCGACGGCGGCCTTCGACAGTGCCATCGTGGGCGCGGCGCTTAATACGGTGCTGCTGATGGTCGCGGTCCCGACGTTGATCGTCCTGATCTGTGCCGCAATCTCTTGGATCGTAACCCGCTCGAAATTGCGCTGGCGAGTAGTTTTAGACGCGGTCGCTTTCCTGCCGCATCCGGTACCCAACTTACTCTTCGCTCTGGCGATCGCCTATTTGGCATTGCTGGTCTCGAACGTTGTGCCGCTCTACGGGACGATTTTCGTCATCATGGCTGTGTATATAGTCTGCTGGATCAGCTTTGGCACCCGCGTTTTGAACAACAGCATGATCCAAGTCCATCGCGAGTTGGAGGAAGCGGCGCAGGTTGGCGGCGCATCCTCGTTCAAAATACTTGGCA
>DASSGE010000072.1:0-3770 GCA_035693605.1 Binatia bacterium | reverse complement strand
TTTTGCGCGAGATGGTGCCTATCGATCGGTTCGATTCCGCGGGCCCCCCCGCGAAGGTTCGATGCCTCGTTCCTTCGATATCCGAACTTTGGCTGAATCCCGGGACTTGACACATGCCGAAGCCAGATTAAATTTTTCTCGAAAGTTGATCGAAACGAAAGGAGGTCCTGATTATGTTTGGTGAATTGATGAGATGGAACCCTGCTGAAGAGTTGTCCAACTGGCATCGCGATATCGACGATTTATTCGGTCGGTTTTTGGGACGGCCGGAAAATTCGCCGACGAGTTGGGTACCGCGGGTGGAAACCTATCGCAAGGACAATGAGTACGTCATCCGAGTCGATCTTCCGGGCGTTAATCCCAATGACGTTCACGTCCAGGCCGAGGGAAATCTCCTGACTATCACAGGGGAACGCAAGAGCGACGAGCAGGGTCGGGAATATCGCGAGACGTTTTACGGCAAGTTCGAACGCCAGCTCAGTCTGCCTCAAGGTGTCGAGTCTGACAAGATTGCTGCCCGCTATGAGCATGGGGTTCTTGAAATCCGCGTGCCACTTCCAGCACAGCTTGTCGGACGGACGATTCCGATTCAGATTGAGCAGCAAAAAGAAAAAAAGAAACTGGAAGCCGCGTAACAAACCGGCTTAATCAACGGCCGTCGAGGCTGGATTAAGAGACGGGGGCTCGATCGGGAGCCCCCTTTCGCTTGATTCCTCGGCGTTGGCTGACGACTGGCAGAAAAGCCGGGCATTGAACTGCCAGCTAGAAACGATAGACTGATAATCAGCACTTCTCATTTAAGGGGGCGACGTGGTTTCGACGGGGGTAGGAAGTCAGAGTGGCATGCCGGGGTTCTGTTATCCCGTTAAACAAACAGATCTGCAAATATAAACGCAGACGATTTTGAATATAAACTAGCTGCTTAATCGCGGTTAGCGTCTTACCGGTTTTCTCCCGCGGGGCCGGATAAGATGTCATTCAGTGGGATAGGCCGATTCCTCTGCCGGAGGGGCTAAGGCCGAAATCTAAGCCGGATAGCTCAAGAGACCCTGCCGTTGGGGGCTCGAAAAGCGAAACTAAATTGACGGCTAAGCATGTAGTCATAGCTGATAGGTGACCTTCGGACGGGGGTTCGATTCCCCCCGCCTCCACCAAATACGCATCCAGCCTGGTTCAAGTCCAATAAGTTGTAGTAAACACGCTGCTATGCAGTGAGCTTCAGCAGTTCGGGAAAGTCTTTCTCGTCATTCTCCCAACTGAAATGACCTGCATTCTCGAAGCCGCCGTGGTCAGTAAAGCTCGGTCTTCAGACGCTGGGCATATTTCTCGTTATAATCCCTGGCGTAGGCAGCATCCTTGCCGTCACGGGCGGCGGCGAAGTCGCCGTGGCTCGGCGCGACGCTCGACCGCGCCGTCGCCTCCCACAGCTTGGCCCGGACGAACGCTTTGGGACAGTGATTGAAGGCTTCTTCGACAGCGACGACGACGACCACGCGCGGCGGCTTGCCATGCACCTCGAATCGCTTCAGCAACTCCGGGTTCGTGCTGATCGTCGCACTGCCGGTCACGCGATAGGTTTCGTTCGACCCCGGGACCATGAAAATGATCCCGACCTTAGGGTTGACGAGCAGGTTCTTCATCCCGTCGATGCGGTTGTTGCCTGGCCGGTCGGGGATCAGCAGTGTGCGGTCGTCGAGCAGCTGCACGAAGCCCGGCGCATCGCCCTTGGGCGAACAGTCGATGCTCGTCCCGTTCGAGGTCGCGAGCACCAGAAACGGCGATGCCGCGATGAAGGCGCGCCCGACCTCGGTGACGTGGTCGGTTTCCTTGGCGGCGATGTGGGGCAACGGCTCGGCATAAATCTTCGCGAGATCGTCCAGCGAATTAACGGTGTAGGCATCGTTCCGGTCTATCGTATCCATGGCATATTCCCTTTGGTCGGTGACGGGTGGCAGTAGTCTTCCTTGGGTGCATTCAATATCCATTTAGCTAACCGAGTCTTGTCAAGATTGCAATTTGCAGCATAGGCGGCGCTGCGAGGGGTTATCTGCGTAACGAACGGCGGCTTATCTCGTCCAGACCAGGGCAAAGTTCCCGCCGAGTTTTCGGCTCGCTTAGTCGAAAACCACTAATATGCCCCCGGTCTGGTCCCCCGTCTGCAGCAGATCGAAAAAGAAGAAGAAGGAGCTGCCGCCGTCTCCCTTGGGTTGAGACGTAGAAATGGCGTGGCCAAAAACGTCTCGCAGGTTGTTGGTGTCTTTTTTGGCCAAGTTATTCGCATCCGACTCAAACGTTACCAGTGACCCATTGGCTGAAATCGATGGGCTGCTACTGTTACCGTTTCCTTCGACATTCTTCGGACCCAGCGCCGCGCACTTGGTTTTCTCGTCCGCTCGGTCACGCACAAACACCTGCATGTTTCCGCCCGTACAACGATTGCCCGCCAGGTTCGTTGCGTTAGATGAAAAAGCGACGAATCTTCCATTAGAAGAGATCGAAGGCTGCACGCTGTCGTTGTTGCCCTGGTTTCCCTGGTTATCGATGGACGAACAGGTTGTCCTTTCTTCGACCGTGTCACGGACAAAAATTTGGGCGTGTCCGTTGTTGCACCGCGTCGTGACGTTCGTCGAGTTAGACTGGAACGCGACGAAACGTCCGTCGCCCGAAACTCTGGCGAGCGCACTGTTTCCATTGCTTTGTTGTCCGTCATTGTTGACGGACACGCAGCTTGTTTCGCCCGTCACCCGATTGTGCACGTAAATGTGCGAGTTGCCGTTACTGCAGCGCGACGCGAGATTGGTCGCCGTAGACTGAAACACGACGACTCGGCCATCGGCGGAGATCGAGGGATCGAAGCTGTCACCGTTTCCCTCCTCGCCATTGGTACGGACGGAAACACAGGTTGTTGTTCCGGTCGTCAGATCATGCACGAATATATGATTGAAGCCATTGTCGCATTTGTTTCCCGCCAGATTGGCGGCGGCGGAATCGAAGGCTATCAAAGTTCCATCTGCCGAGATCGAAGAAGCATCGCTATGCTGATTGGCCTCATGGCCGTTTGAATTCACCGAGACGCATCTCGTCGTTCCGCTTGTTCGGTCACGAACATAGATTTGGTTGAATCCGTTGTCGCACTGGTTTTCCGCCAAATTCGTGGCCATGGAGGTAAAGGCGATGAATCTTCCATCGGCGGAGATCGAAGGTGCTAGACTGTCCTGATCGCCTTGGCGGCCGTTCGAGTTGAGCGAAACACAACGTATTGTGCCGGTATTTCGGTCGCTCACGAATATCTGACTGAGACCATTGTCGCAGCGCTCGCTGTCCAGGTTGGTGGCCGAGGAACGAAACGCCACAAATTGCCCCGTCTCCGAAACCGCTGGTTCACCGGACGGGCCATTACTCGGGTTTTTCTGTGACCTCCTCGAAATGAGAGTCGTTGGGGCTGCCAGAGCGGTAGTGCTGCTCAGAATGAGGAGTATCGCCATCACTGTTGTTTTGCTGTTCATCGTTGATTCCTCCTAAATCCGCTTGCACGAGCGGGAGGTTTGAAGAACTGAAATGAAAGCGGGGTACGGCTATCTTCCTTTTCGGGTGAGTATTCCGCTTCAGGAACATCAAACTGCCGGTTCGGATACCCGTGATTCTCTGCGTCGGGCATAGCCTTGTCATCGGTCGCCATGGAACCTCTTTAGGTTCGTTACCGCCGGGCCGATGTTTTTATCATTGTCTCAGTTCAAAACGCAAACCTATGTGCGGGCCGCCATGGTTTG
>DASSGE010000071.1:0-3071 GCA_035693605.1 Binatia bacterium | reverse complement strand
GTCGAACGGGTGCTGGCTGTTAAAGAATAAAACGCGAAGCACGAAATCCGAAATCCGAAACAAACAAGGGAGTACTCAAATTCGCAGTTTCGACGCACGACGCTCGAAACAGATAAAATTTGGCACACGGTTTTTAGCGTGAACGTTTTATTTTCGGAATTGTTTTATTTATCGGTTCGAGTTTGTTGCGGATTTGGTGCTTCGCATTTCGAATTTTTAGAATGAATACACCTCCGAATATTCTCGTCGTCGACGACACGCCACGTAACGTTAAGCTCTTGGCCGATCTGCTGAGCGTTAAAGGCTATGTCGTGAGGACGGCGGCCTCCGGGCGGGAGGCTTTGGCTAAGATCGATGAGGAGCCGCCAGACTTGGTGTTGTTGGATGTGGTTATGCCGGAGCTTAGCGGCTACGAGGTCTGCCGAAAAATTCGCGACAATCCGGCGACCAAGATGCTGCCCGTCGTCATGGTCACGGCGCTCGATCCATCCCAGGAACGGGTCAAGGGCATTGAAGCGGGCGCCGACGATTTTCTCACCAAGCCGATCAATCAGCCGGAGCTGTTGGCGCGGGTGAAATCGCTGCTGCGCATCAAAGAATTGCACGACATGGTCGAAGTGCAGGCCGGTCAATTGGCCGAGTGGAACAAGACTTTAGAAGTGCGCGTTCAGACACAGGTAGAACAATTGGAACGCTTGGAACGATTGAAACGGTTCTTTTCTCCGCAACTGGCAGAGCTGATTGTTGCGGGCGGCGCCGACGATCCGCTCAAGACGCACCGGCGCGACGTTACCGTCGTATTTCTCGATCTGCGCGGATTTACCGCGTTTGCCGAAGCCGCCGAGCCCGAGGAAGTAATGGGCGTGTTGCGCGAATATCATGCGGCCATGGGCCAGTTGATTATGGAGCATGAGGGAACGCTCGAATGCTTCGTTGGCGACGGCATCACGGTGATCTTCAACGATCCAGTGCCAGTGCCCAATCCTCAGGAGCGAGCCGTGCGCATGGCGCTGGCGATGCGCGCGCGCTTTGAGAAGGTAGCCAAGGGATGGAGCAGGATTGGCTATGACATAGGCATGGGCATCGGTATCGCTCAAGGCTACGCGACCATCGGCGCCATCGGTTTCGAGGGACGTTGGGACTACGGTTCCATCGGCACGGTGTGCAATTTGGCATCGCGCTTGTGCGGCGAGGCGAAATCGGGACAAATTCTCCTGCCGCAGCGGTTGCTCGGTGTGATCGATGATCTGGTTGATGTCGAGCCGGTAGGCGATCTTTCTCTCAAAGGATTCCAACGCCCGGTGACGGCTTATAATGTATTGCGGCTCAAGGATTAGGAGTTCGGAAAATCCCGTCTCCGCAAAGGCGCAAAGACGCAAAGGTGGGAATTGAAAAGAAGTAGATTGTGATGATCCCGTTTGCTGAGCATGGCGGGTTCTCCGCTGTCTTCGCGCTTTGGCGCGCTTGCGCGAAATCCCAATCTCGATAAAAGAGACACTTGCGCAAAACCCGCAAAGGTCGGCGTTAAAGAAATCGAAATTGATAGATCATGGTCCAACCGCGTAACGCGTCGACTGTTGTGCTGCTGCGTCCTGACCAAAAGGGCGGGTTCGATATTTTGCTAACCCGCCGGCCGGAGACGATGCGCTTTCTCGGCGGGTTTTATGTTTTCCCTGGCGGTACGGTGCATCGGGACGATTATTCGGCGGCGATGCTGCGGCGCTGTCGGCGTTTGACCGGCACGGAGGCGCGGCAGATTCTCGGCAGCGATCACGCGCCGGACGAAGCGATCGGTCACTGGGTCGCGGTGGCGAGAGAATTGTTCGAGGAGGTCGGAATTCTGCTCGCCGTAAGCGAGTCCGGCGCGCCATTTCAGCCGATCGATGAAGCCAGCCGGCATCGCGTCGAGCAGAAACGCCAGGCGATGGTCAAAAATCACCTGGACTTTGCCGGCTTTCTCGAGTCGGAGAATCTTTACTGCGATCTTACACAGGCGGTCTACTTCGATCATTGGGTAACGCCGGACATCTATTCGATGCGCTTCGATACGCGTTTTTATGTTGCGGTTTTGCCGCCGGGACAAAATCCACTTGTCCATTCAGAAGAGGTGACCCACAGTCTATGGATCAAGCCGCGCGAGGCGCTAGCACGCATGAACCGGCGCGATTTTCCGATCCTGCCTCCGACCACGACCGTGTTGCACGAATTTTCGCGCTTCTCTTCGTGGGAGCACGTCAACACAGAGTTCCGATTAGCCGAGATGGTCCCATAATTGTGACTTGATAGTTCAGGTCCAAGTCATTCAAAGTATCGAGATTTTTCCCGAGCCCATAGAAAAACAGGAGGAAACCTTTTGGCTACGGTTAAGTTCAAAGATAGCAAGTTCTGAACCGGCAGCGAGTCAAGGTTGATCAACTGCGCCGGATTCAAAGGTCAGACTACACATTGTCGTTGTCAGAATGGATCTGCAGTTCGCCCAGAAGCGAGGCGGAAGGCTCTGAGCTTGGCTTCAGCTTTGTTGCGTTACCCGCATTGAAAATTGCCGGTTAATGCTTATATTTACTCACAAGCGTTCGCGGGAACGCTAATTTTATTAGGAGGAAAAAATCATCATGATCGGAGTTGGACAGCAAGCGCCCGATTTTGAACTGGCAAGTCACCTGGCCGGGACCAAGTTCACCTTGAACCAGTTCAAAGGGCAAAAAAACGTCATGCTGGTGTTCTATCCGCTGGATTGGACACCCACTTGAACCAAGGAAATACCCGGCCTCGAAGCTCTTAAAGAAGAGTTTAAGGCTTGCGACACCCAAGTTTTGGGTGTGAGCGTAGATAGCAGATTCTCGCACGACAATTGGGCGAAATCATGCGGCGGGATTTCATTTCCGCTGTTGCAAGATTTTCATCCCAAAGGGGCGATGGCCGAAAAGTACGGCGTGTTCTTGGCCGATAAAGGCATCACTGACCGCGCCACGGTCATCATCGATAAGCAGGGCGTGGTGCGCTACGCAGCATCGGTGACCCCGGCAGGGGAACGGAATCCCAGAGAGCTGTTGGCGGAATGTCAGAAGGTC
>DASSGE010000070.1:0-3707 GCA_035693605.1 Binatia bacterium | reverse complement strand
GTCCTGACCATCGCCCGGGAAGAAACCGCGGCGCAGGCGATCGTGCAGCAAGCCAAAGCGTATCTAGGTTCCTACGCCATCGACGTCAAGTATGAGATCGCGCGCGGCTACCCCGAACAGAAAATTATCGAGTATCTAGTCAATCTCAAATATGACTTGCTCTTCATCGGCGCCCATGGCCACCGGCGGATTATCAAGATGGTGCTTGGCAGCACCACTGAGTATGTTTTGCGCAATACGCCTTGCCCGGTGTTCTTAAACAGATAGCAGCCGTTCAAGGTTCATCCCTCGATACGACCTTCTGCTGCTACTCGGGACAAACGGTTTAAGGGTTTCGGAAATATGAAGTTCATTGCCGCCGCGGTTCAGATGCAGGCTTCGGACGACAAGACGGCAAATTTCGCCGAGGCTGAGCATTGGGTCAGCGAGGCGGCGCGCGCAGCGGCGCGGCTCGTCGTCCTGCCGGAAGTTTTTATCTGGCGCGGCAACAAGAAGTTGGAACGGGAGTTTGCCGAAGCGATTCCCGGACCGACTTCGAGCAAACTTAGCGCGCTAGCGCGACAATTAAACATTTTCCTGCTCGGTGGTTCGATCCTCGAAGAAATTCCGGCTATCCCAAAGGCTTACAATACGAGCCTACTGTTCGATCCTTCGGGTAGTCTGGTCGCTGCCTATCGTAAAATTCATCTTTTCGATGTCGACTTGGCCAACGGCGTATCGCTGCGCGAGTCAGAGACGCGTTCTCACGGCGACGAAATCGTCGTGGCGCAAACCGAACTGGGGACGATGGGTTTGTCGGTCTGTTACGATTTACGCTTCCCTGAGCTGTACCGTGGTCTAGCCGACAAAGGCGCGCACGTGATCTTTGTCCCCTCGGCATTCACGTCCTTCACTGGCCAAGCGCATTGGGAACCGCTATTGCGCGCTCGTGCCATCGAGAACCAAACGTACATCATCGCCGCCGATCAATTCGGGAAAAGCGCCAAAAGCTTCGAATGTCACGGCCATTCGATGATTGTCGATCCCTGGGGAACTATTCTAACCGAGCTGGCCGACGGTCCCGGAGTAATCACCGCCGAAATCGATCTCGACCGTCTCGCCCAAGTTCGCGCCGATCTGCCGGCGTTGCGCCACCGGCGGCTTTCGAACAAGACTTCCTAATCTTGTGCGGGTAAGGTTTTCAAGGATATCGGCTTTAGATAACCAGCCGCAAAATCCTACGCATGGCTGGCAACCGTCACAGCCATCTATTCAGCTTTCAACGCTCCTCTGCGCCGGCTGAAAGACAATAATTAATTACCCAGACGTAGTGTCGCACTTAGTCCGCCGAATCAATCCCGTCAAGCTCACTTGCACATGCTGCGCGTGAGCTGGCCGCATGGTCTTCGTTCCCGTGCCGTTACGCGCCCACCAACAGAACTCGCTACTGCGCACCATCAACAACTCGGCCGTCAGTTCGTTGCGTCGATTTAAACTGACGCTCCCTCGTTTTTAATCTGCTCAGAAATTAAGCGCACCGCTTAATTGATAGGCAAGCCACGATTGCTTAGATGGCCACGTTTTGAATCGACCATCCGCCGAATAGTCTAGTCATTTCGCAGAGTAGGGCTGCGCTCTCGGTGACAAAATTATTCTGGCACTGCGGTTGCTCTAGCGTCCCGTAAGAGCCCAAAGGTTCGAGATGTTTTTATTGGCGGTGTCGAAACCAAAGGAGTTTTTATGAAGATGGTCGAAGCGATCGTGAAGCCGTTCAAGTTGGACGAGGTTAAGGAAGCGCTCACGAAGGCGGGAATTCAAGGCATGACAGTGGAAGAGGTTAAAGGGTTTGGCCGACAAAAAGGACATACGGAGCTATACCGTGGCGCCGAATACTCGGTGGATTTTTTGCCGAAGGTGAAAATACAAATCCTGGTGCCAGATGACAAGGCCGTGGAGGTGGTGCGACTCATCACCGACGCAGCCAAGACCGGCAAGATCGGCGACGGCAAGATATTTGTCACTTCGGTGGAGGAAGTGATTCGTATCCGCACCGGCGAGAAGGGCGTCGACGCGATCTGACGGCGTGAGTCTCAAGGATGAGGACTGAGTGAACAGGGGAAACCCACGAAATCAATTCGGAGGAGATCATGAAATTCTTTCAGTTAAACTTAATTAAACTAAGTTGCGCGGTGGCGCTCGGTTCGATGCTCCATATCGGCGCGGCCATGGCGCAAGAAACTAACACGCCGGAAGCGCCGGCGAAAGCCGAAGCGCCCGCGGCGGCGGCAACTCCGGCGCCAAAGCTGCCGGCGTATTTTTCCGGCGCCAACGAAGACCCGCAGAAGCCGGCTTGGCCGGACGCCACCGGTGCGGCCTCCGGGGTCTGGGCTACTCCTGCGGCGGATGCCAAGGGCGACATTCCCGACCAATTAAAGAGCACGGATCTTTACGATCGCATCGTCCATAACATGTATTCGATCAACTACGTTTGGGTGTTGATCGCGGGTTTTCTCGTTATGTTCATGCAGGCCGGTTTCATGATGGTCGAGACCGGATTATGTCGCGCCAAGAACGCGGCGCATACCGCGGCGATGAACTTCATGGTTTATCCATTGGGCTGTCTGGCGTTTTGGGTTTATGGCTTTGGCATCGGCTGGGGCAACTGGTTCAACGGTCCAGTACCGCCAGGATGGTACGCTTCGCTCGGTCCCGGATTGTCGGCTCTGAATGAAGGTCTTGGCATCGGCGCCGCCCTCGATGCGGCGGGCAAAGCTACGGGAGCGTTTACTTATGGTCTGATCGGCACTAAAGGGTTTTTCCTAGGCAGCGGCGTTGGCGACGTCTCTGTGATGGCGCTGTTCTTCTTCATGATGGTTTTTATGGACACCACGGCGACAATTCCTACCGGCGCCATGGCGGAACGCTGGGCATGGAAAAACTTCATGCTCTTCGGTTTGTGGGTGGCCCTACCTTACTGCTTGTACGCCAATTGGGTCTGGGGTGGTGGCTTTCTCGCCCAGGGCGGAATTAACTGGGGACTTGGCCACGGTGCGGTCGATTTCGCAGGATCCGGTGTGGTGCACGCGATGGGCGGTATCATCGCGCTAGCCGGGGCTATGATTCTCGGCCCGCGTATCGGAAAGTACGATGCGCAAGGCAGGCCCCGGGCAATTCCTTGTCACAACGTACCAATGGTAATCGTTGGCACCTTCATCCTTGCCTTCGGCTGGTTCGGTTTTAACCCCGGCTCGACCTTGTCGGGAACCGATCTGCGCATCAGTTATGTCGTCGTCAATACCATGCTCGCCGGTATTATGGGCGCGCTCGGTTCCTACGTCGCGATGATGTTGAAAGGAATGAAGCCCGATCCGACGATGCTCTGTAACGGCATGCTCGCCGGTTTGGTTGCCATCACCGCGCCGTGCGCGTTCGTGGATCCCTGGGCGGCGGCCGTGATTGGCGGCGCTGGCGGCATTCTGGTCGTCTACAGCGTCTTTTTCTGGGAAGCGCGCGGCATCGATGATCCGGCCGGTGCCATTTCGGTTCACGGTGTCAATGGTACCTGGGGTGTCATCTCGCTCGGCATCTTCGCCAACGGCGCGTATGGTGCTGGGTGGAACGGCGTGGTGCGCGATTCTTTCGTCAAGACTTACGGCTCGGACGGTGTGCGCGGTCTGCTCTATGGCGACTTCTCGCAGTTCATCATGCAGCTCATCAATGCCAGCGTT
>DASSGE010000069.1:0-2448 GCA_035693605.1 Binatia bacterium | reverse complement strand
GTCGAAATGACAATTACCACACAGTCTGGCGGTCGAAATGACAGGAGCGGGCTTTTCAGCGCGGCGGGCGCGAAACACGCGCGCCCTATGAATTAGCAGAAAGTTGCGCGAGGACTTTTTCCGCTGCTTCCTCGCCGGTGCGAACGCAGTCGGAGATGCCGACGCCATGGTAGGCGCTGCCGGCTAGGGCGAGGGTCGGGGACAGTTGCAATGCCTCTTCAATGCGACTCACCCGCGCTTGGTGGCCGACGTGATATTGCGGCATCGACTTGGGGTGGCGCCAGATGCGCGTGAATATCGGTGCCGTGGTGACGCCGAGCAAGCTCTTCAGTTCGGCGCGAACGCCGCTCTCCATCTCACTATCGCTTGTGTCAAATAGTTGAGGCTGCAAACTCCCGCCGACGAAGGCGCGCAGCAAGATCTTATCGTTCGGCGCGCGGCCGGGATACTTGAGGCTGCTAAAGGTGCAGGCCATGATCTTGCGCTTCTCGATGGCCGGCACGACGAAGCCGAAGCTGTTCGGTGCTTGAGGGAAGTCCTCGCGGCGGTAGGCAAGGCTGACGGTGGCGGTGGAAGCATAGGCAATAGCGTTCAACTCGGCGGCTGTGCTGGCGTCGAGCTGCTTGAGCAACGCGCCAGTGCGGAAAGCCGGGGTCGCGATAATAATTGAGTCAGCTTCGATTATCGCGTTATCACGGACAGTGACGCGCCAGGTGCCATCGGCGTTGCCTTTTAATGCGGTGGCCGCTGCGTTCAATCTTATTGTGCCCTCCGGCAAGCGCCGGGCGAGATTGTCGACCAGCTCCTGCATGCCGCCGGTGAGAGTGACGAACAGACTCCAGCGCGCGCCGCTGCCGGTTTCGGCATTTTTTGCGCGCCGGCGCTGGCCAGACCACATGGCATAAATAACGCTTCTGCTGTTTCCTTCCATCTCTTTGAAGCGCGGCATGGTGGCGCCCAGACTAAGCTTGTCAGGATCGGACGCGTAAATACCGCCGACCAGCGGCTGGGCGACCCGTTCCAAGGCTTCATGGCCGAAGCGGCGGCGCACGAAGGCACCGAGACTTTCGTCGCCATTTGATGGACCGCGCGGCAAAAACAGTTCGCCCGCCATTCGCAGTTTGCCTGGCCAGGAGAACAGCGGCGTTTGAATAAATGGCCACAGCCGCGTCGGCGCAAGCAGGAAAAACCCGTCCGGCAGCGCGACTAGCTTGCCATCGTGGACGATATAGATTTTCTGATAGGCCGATTGGGTGGAGACCAGCCGAGGCGTTAAACCGATGCGCTCGCACAATTTCAACGCCCAGGGCTTTTCCGTGATGAATGAGTCTGGGCCGCCCTCGACGAGAAAATCGCCGATCTGCTCGGTGGCAATGGAGCCGCCCAAGCGCGACGAGGCTTCGAGCAGAGTTACCTTAACGGCAGTTGACATTGCCTGGCTCAACTCGACGATGCGATGAACCGCGGCGAGCCCGGCGATGCCGCCACCGATGACGACGATGTGTTTCATGATTAATCGAATCGACGATGGATTGAGGATTGAGGATTGTGATCGTCCATTTCCTATTCTCTATCCTCGACCGAATTGATCCTAGCCGCAATGACATCCGCCATCATGCGCACAAACGTCGGATGATCGTTCGGGCAGCCGGCACGGATCAATTTTACGTCCAATCCGTCGGCGATTTTTTTCGCTTCGATGTCCAAGTCATAGAGCACTTCGACATGGTCGCAGACAAAACCGAGGGGAGCGATGACCAGTAATTTGTGTCCTTGGCGAGCCAGGTCTCTGATGGCGTCGCCGATGTCGGGATCGAGCCACGGGTCGCTGGGGCGGCCGCTCCGGCTTTGATAAGCGAGGGCGTAGTTTTGCCAGCCGAGTTTTTCCGCGATCAAGCGCGCGCTCGTTTGCAATTGTTCGACGTAGGGAGCGCGCGCTGCCATGACTATGGGCAGGCTGTGCGCCGTGAAGATCAGCGGTGTCGACCGACGATTCGCCGGGTCTAAATTCTCGACGGCTGATTGGATCAACTCCGCCCAGCATTGAATGAAAAGTGGATGGTCATGCCAGCCGGCGCAGTAATCGACTTCCGGGGCGCCGGCGCCCAGCTCGACGCGGGCGTCGGCAATATTTTGCTGGTAGCGTTCCCAGCTCGCTTCGCTGCGATGTGACGAAAGAATCAAACCAACGGCGCGCTTGACGTCAGCGGCAGTCATTTGTTTCAACGTATCGGCGAAAAAAGGCTTAGCGTTGCGCATGCCGACATAAACCGGCAGCCGGTCGTTCAGGGCTTTTTGTAGCGCGTTGGCCTGCCGAAACGTGATTTCGTTGATTGGCGATTTGCCGCCGACCATTTGGTAATGATGCGCGACCTCCTCCAGCCGCTGTGGCGGGATCGATAATCCGCGGGTTACACGTTCGAGGAAAGGTCTGATTTCTTCAGAACC
>DASSGE010000068.1:0-5127 GCA_035693605.1 Binatia bacterium | reverse complement strand
AACCCGAAGTCCGGAACGGTATCTTTCGCGACTCCACATTTGTCGCCGGCTTCATCCTCTTTCATGTCGGTTGCCGGTTGCTCTTCAAGGCGACCCAACTTGCCCAGCAAGGCGTTGACGCTTTTCAACCCGTGGGTTCGTTATTTGCCGGACTTTTTGCCGGGTTTTCGCCGGGTGCTCTGGAAGTTTTCAATCATTTCTTCTGGTGGGGCGCTCTCGGTTCGATCTTGCTATTCATCCCCTACTTTCCGCGTTCGAAGCATATTCATATTTTTCTCGCGCCGATCAATCTGGCTTTGAAAAAACAGCAGCCCGGCGCGCTGCAACCCATGGACTTCGAGAAAGAAGAAACCTTTGGCGCGGCAAAACTCGAGGACTTCACCTGGCCTCGTCTATTGGATTCCTACAGCTGCATCATGTGCAATCGCTGCCAGGATGTCTGTCCGGCGTCCAATACCGGCAAAGCGCTCAGCCCGGCCGCGATTCTGATTAACGAGCGCTATGAGCTAAACAAAATTTTCCCAGGTTTCTCCCAAGGCCAGGAGAGCCCCCGGCCGCTGCTCGATTTCGCTCTCGATGAACAATCGGCGTGGGCGTGCACGACCTGTAATGCGTGTATCGAAGTGTGCCCGGTCGGCAATGAGCAGATGCTGCATATTATCGACGTGCGCCGTGAGCGCGTGCTGGGTGCGGCGGAGTTTCCCAAAGGCCTGCAAAGCGCTTTCAATCACATGGAACGCGCCGGCAACCCGTTCGGTTTGGCTGCGGAGGAGCGCGTGGCCTGGATGAAGGGGTTGCCGTTTGCCGTGCCGACATTGGCCGACAAGCCGGACCCGGATGTGCTCTATTGGGTTGGTTGCGCCGTGGCCTTTGATCCGCGGGCGCAAAAGATTGCCCAAAGTCTAGCAACGATTTTCAACGCCGCCGGACTGGACTGGGCGGTGCTCGGCAAAGACGAAAAATGTACCGGCGACACGGCGCGGCGTGCCGGCAACGAATATTTGTTCGTCCAAATGGCCGAAGAAAACATCGGCGCATTGAACGAGATCAAAGCCAAAACCATAGTCACCACGTGCCCTCATTGTTTTCACACGATCGCCAACGAATATCCGCAGTTTGGTGGCAACTACGTAGTTAAGCATCACAGCGACTTCATTGCTGAGCTGATGCAAAGCGGCAGGCTGAAAATGACGATCGATGGTAACGATTCGGTGACCTACCACGATCCCTGCTATCTCGGCCGACATAACGGCATCTTCGATCCGCCGCGCCGATTGATCGAGGCAACCGGCGCTAGGTTGACCGAGGCGAGCCGCAGCCGTAGCAACAGTTTTTGCTGCGGTGCCGGCGGCGGTCAGTTTTGGAAAGAAGAAGAAAAAGGCCGAGAGCGGGTCAGCACCAATCGCTATCGGGAGTTGAAACAAACCGGCGCTAAAACCGTTGCGACCGGTTGCCCGTTCTGCATGCGCATGCTCACCGATGAGAACGCCAAGGAGGAAGCTGAGAGCGCAATGGAGGTTGTCGATGTGGCCGAGATCGTCGCCCGCCGCTTGGTTAAGTAACAGGCGATCTTACTGCGGTGGGTTGACCGTTCTTGGCTTTCTTCTGGTGATCGCGATTTCAGCTTGCGATGCCCACCCCAAAGTGACGATTACCACGGCCGACGGTCGCCAGGTCGGCTTTCAGGTGGAAGTCGCCGATACGCCAGGCAAGCGCGAGATTGGGTTGATGTACCGCACCGAACTAGCCGACGATCGCGGTATGATCTTTATTTTTCCCGCCGAGTCGCAGCAGTCGTTCTGGATGAAAAATACGCCGCGTCCGCTGGACATGATTTTCATCGGCAGCGACCGTAAGATCGTCGGTATTGTCGAACAAGCGACGCCATTTTCTCTCGAGCCGCGATCTGTCGACGCGAAGAGCCAGTTTGTACTTGAAATCAACGGCGGTTTGTCAAAACGGCACGGCTTCAAGCGCGGTGACTCGGTGCGGTTTGACGGATTTAATGCCACGGTCAACCAATAAAAAGGGACCGAAAGCCGGAGCCGTCGGTCCCTTTCATCGAATAGGATCCGGGTTAAATTTCGCTAAAGAAGTACTGCCGCACGGGGTCTAATTTCTCCTCATAGCTGTCCGGATACATAAACCACAAGGAGGCGGCGATGCTGCTGAAAAGCGAATTGCCATCTTGTGGTGTAAAGCAGGTGCCGATGACTTCCTTGTCGTTATGGATGGCTAGGCTCTGGGCGACGATCACCGTTTGGTTGAGAATCCTGCCGAATAGACCGTGGTCGCGGCCGAAGGAAAATACCGAAGCCGATGACGCCTTGTTGGTTATTGCCACTCGGCGCGTCGAACGAAATCGGCGCATCAGTTCGTCCTTGTCGATGGCGCGCCGTAGCCGCAAGTTAAAATGAATCGTGTGCATGTATTGGGTGTTGAGCTTCAAAGCCGATGAAAAAATATTCAAATCGAGCCCCATGGTCTTGAATAACTCGTGGGCGTCATGTCCTTGATGGGTGCCGAAGTGTGGGTCGTCATGTTTGCCGGCTTCGGGCGCCGGAATGAAATCGCCTTCTTGGCTCAAGTCGTTGGCGCGGCGCATGCACACGAAGCGGCTCTCGGCCAAGTTGTCTTCCTTCTCCGGGCCCAACGCGATGGTGTCGATCAGCACGGCTAGGTTGTGGGTATTGCAGCTGACGACCTGGATGAACTGATCCTGGCCTCGGACCAAGGCTTTGTCGTTGATGCCGCGGGCGTATTTTTTGCCGAAGCCATCTTCGCTGCCCTGGGCGATAAAGCCGCGTCCATTGTTGGCGTACTTGTTATACAATTTTTCCTTATTCAGGTTCCCCACCGGGGTGCAATCGATAATCACACTGGCGCGCTCGATCGCTTCCTCAGCTTCGAAGGTCGGCGTCATGCCCATGTCAACAAATTTTTGCCAGCGATCCTTGTCGACTGCCAATTTCGCGCCCGTGTCGCACGACACCAATACTTTCGAACGATCGGTCAGCAACGGTGTGCGCTTATGAAAGGTCACTTCGTCGATGCCGAATTGCTCCCTGAAGGTGGAGAGAATGCAAATTAGCGGTTCGCCGATGGTGCCGGTACCGACGATGTGAACGATTTTTTTCTGTGCCATGATTTTCAATCCTTCAATTTTATGCCCGAATACTAGCCCAACCGGGTCATGCGATCAACAGATTATCGGCTACCGAGCACTGGTTTTTGGCTTTAAAACCTCTATCTTAGAATACATAAGCGAGGTGAATGACGATGTCAGATACGCTGGTTCCGGCTCAATCGTTCTTTGACACAAATTTCGGTATCCGCAACCATGACCTGGAAAAGGTTATTGCCGCGGCGATCGGTAAAAAAGCCGACTATGCCGATCTGTTTTTTGAATACCGCCGCAATGAAGGCGTCAGCCTGGAAGAGGGGATGGTGAAAAATTGTTCCCAGTCGACTTCCAATGGCGTCGGCGTGCGTGTGCTCGCGGAGGCGAAGACTGGTTACGCTTATACCGACGACATCACCATCGAAAAACTTGAAATCGCTGCGCGCACGGCGCAGTACATCGCCCAAAACCGCTCGTCGTATGTGCCAGCCCAAGTGGGCCAGCCGCCGGCCGCGGCCCATGATCTTTACACCATTGCGACGCCGGTGAACGACGTGCCCTTGGAGCGAAAAGTCGCGCTGCTTTATGAGATCGATAAGTTTACCCGCGCCTTAGATCCTCGGGTGAAGAATGTTTTCGCTTCGATCGGCGCCGAATATAAAGTGATCCTCGTCGCGTCATCGCAGGGCATGGTGGTCGGAGATATCCAGCCGCTGACCCGCCTCAATGTAACCTGCATTGTCGAAGAAAACGGCAACCGCCAAGTCGGCAGCTTCGGCGGCGGTGGGCGGGTGGAGTTCGGCTTCTTTGTCGACGCACGCGATTATGAACGCTATGCTCGAGAAGCGGTACGCCAAGCGGTGTTGAACTTGAGCGCCGAGGACGCCCCCGCCGGAACCATGGACGTGGTTCTGGGCCCCGGTTGGCCGGGGATTTTGCTGCACGAAGCTATCGGTCATGGTCTTGAGGGTGATTTCAACCGCAAAAAAACTTCTGCGTTTAGCGATCGTATCGGCGAAAAGGTCGCGTCAGAACTCTGCACAGTCGTGGACGACGGCACGATTCCGTCGCGCCGCGGATCGATTAACGTCGACGATGAAGGCACCCCGACGAGCCGAACCACGCTGATCGAAAAGGGCATTCTCAAAGGCTATCTGCAGGACAAGCTCAATGCCGGCTTGATGAAGATGGCGCTCACCGGCAATGGCCGGCGCGAAAGCTACGCGCATATTCCCATGCCGCGGATGACCAATACCTTCATGTTGGCTGGCCAGTCGGCGCCGGAAGATATTTTGAAGTCAGTGAAGAAGGGCCTCTACGCGGTTTCCTTCGGCGGCGGCCAGGTCGATATTACCAGCGGTAAATTCGTTTTCTCCGCCAGCGAAGCTTATTTGATCGAAGACGGCAAGGTGACCCAGCCGGTGAAAGGCGCGACCTTGATCGGCAACGGTCCCGACGTGTTGACGCGAGTGTCGATGGTCGGAGCGGACTTAAAGCTCGACGAAGGTGTCGGTACCTGCGGTAAGGATGGTCAGTCTGTACCTGTCGGCGTCGGCATGCCGACGATCAAGATCGATGGGCTGACGGTGGGGGGAACCAGGGCTTAGTCGAAAACTCGGTTCCAGGGGTTGCAATGGTTCCAAAAGTTCCATTGTTCGAACATGCCTGGGTTGACGTTTGGAACGACTGGAACAATCGGAGCCAAAGATCGGAAAATCATGGAACGCTGTGAATTGAACCAAGATCTCGGTCGCGAGATACTCGAGGCCGCCAAGAAGAAGGGCGCTTCCTCCGGTGATGTCGTGATGGCCGAGGGCGACTCGTTTTTCGTCACTGTACGCATGGGCGAGGTAGAAAAGATCAGCCAGGCCGGCGAGAAGCGGCTCGGACTGCGCTTGTTTCTCGGCAACAGCTCGGCGACGGCGTCGACCTCAGATATTTCCAGGAAATCAATCGAAAAGCTGGTTAACGACACCGTGCAGATGGCCCGCGCCACCGCCCAGGAT
>DASSGE010000067.1:0-2440 GCA_035693605.1 Binatia bacterium | reverse complement strand
GAGTTGACCAACGAGCGCATGCCGCCGCGCTTGGCCACCGCTGCGGAGGGCAGGGTCACTACCGCGGCATCGATGTTGGAACTAAGCAGCGCTTGGACGATGGTTGGTTCCTCGCCGATGACGCGCATCTTCATGCCCAATTTGTCGGGGTCGACGCCGAGGCCGTCGAGGACCATCATGGTCTGGAGCCAGAATCCGCCGCCGATGCTTTGAACTCCGATGGTCTTGCCGCGCAGCGCCGCCAGCGACTCGATATCCTTGCGCACTACCAGTTCGCGCGAGATCCCTTTTATCGGGAAGGCAACGCAACTGATCTTCACGCCGCCCGACACGCCGCTGAGCACGTTGCCGACCGACGGCAGGAAAATCGGCACCTCACCCGATACCAGCGCCGCCAGACTGATCTGCGCGTTACGCACTTGCAGCAAGCGCGCGTCGATCCCATGCTTTTGGTAGAGCCCTTTGTCGATCGCGACCCAATAGGGGCCGATGGTTTCGTTATGGCCGCCGTAGGCCATCAGCACAGTATCATCGGCGCGGCTGTGGCCCAGGAGGAAGAAAAATAGGACGATGGAAATCCATTGACAAAGTCTCCAGGGTCGAAGCGCTGAATGCATGCATCACCTCCGGCGAGCAGCGGAGATGCTAGGCCAGAGGCGATTCGGCTGTCAATCGCTTAGTTGCGCCAGCCGACTATCGTTGCGCGCGACTTGGAGTGGTACTCCGATCCTGAGGATATGAACCCGGCAAGCTTGGCCACCGTGCCTCCTCTTAGAAAACACACGTGCAGGTAGGACCAGAAAGACGAATTGGCCGAAGATTCCGTCATACCGGCGCAAGCCGGTATCCATCCCCTGTTGCGCCTGGATGCCTGCCCCGGATCGAGTCCGGGGCAGGCTCTGCGCCGGCATGACAGATCAATGGAATGCCGTGCAATTGCAGACTCTGTAGACGAGTGTAAGCTCACGGACACTTCGTCGCGGTGATCGACGTTGCTCTTGCTCCTTGTCCCGTTTCCGAAGTAGAGAAGATGAGAGAAGGGATGCCTATGAAATTCTCACTCTTCATGATGCCGCTGCACCATCCTAGCGAAAGTCCGTCGCTGGCGTTTGACCGCGATATTTCGCTGATCCATCTGGCCGACGAGCTGGGCTATGACGAATGCTTTATCGGCGAGCACCACTCGGGCGGTTGGGAGACCATGCCGGCGCCGGAAATGGCGCTGGCCAAGGCTTCGGCGCTGGCGCATCGAATCCGTCTGGGAACTTCGGTCATCAGCGTTCCTTTTCATCATCCTTTTCAAGTCGCCGAGCGCATGGCGTTCCTCGATCATTTAACGCGCGGGCGGGCGATCTTGGGTGTGGGGCCGTGCGCTTTGGTGACCGACAAAATTCTTTTCGGTCTGCCCAATGAAAAACTCTATCCGATGATGGCCGAGTCGGTGGAGATCATTGTGCGCCTGTTGGAATCGGATGAGCCGATCGATTTCGACGGTAAGTTTTGGAAGCTCCGGCAAATGCGTTTGCAGCTGCGTAGTTACCAACAACCGCGCATACCTTTGGCGATTGCGTCGTCGGGTAATCCCATCAGCCTGGAACTCGCCGGCAAATACGGCATGCTGTTTTTGTCGCCGGCGGGCAAGAACATCCGCAACAACCAACCGAAAGCGGACCAGTGGAAAAAAGTCGAAGCGATCGCCGCCAAGCATGGCACGGCGACGTCGCGCGACAACTGGCGCCTGGCGACCTGCGTTTATCTCGCCGACAGCAGTGAAGAAGCCTGGCGCGATGTCGAGGCGAGCATCGGCCGCGATATGGAATATTTCGCCGCCATCGGTTTGAAAGCGCCATACGAATCCTACCCGGGCCAGCCCTTCAGCGAAATTACCCCCCGCTCGGGCGCCGACCGGCGCGACTGGATCATCGGCACGCCTGACGACGCCATTCGACAAATAGAACGGATGCAGCAAGAGACCGGCGGCTTCGGCGGTTTGTTGCTGTCGACCCACGAATGGACCGGCACGGAGAAAATTCGCCGCTCCTATGAAATGTTTGCCCGCTACGTTATGCCGCATTTCCGCGGCCATACCGCCGGGTTTCACGATGAATGGCGGCGCATTCAGATCGCCAATGCCAACGGCGAATTCAAATTGGCCGGCCCGCACGAGCCGAGCAATCTCGCGCTGCGCGACGGCTCAGGATAGTGCAGACGGTCTAAGACGGATTGGCCATAAAAGAGTGTGGCGCGGCAAAGCCAGAACCGAGACTCGGACTATCTCCCGCAAAGTAACGCATGTACCGGTCGGCATAACGCAGCAAAGGAAAATGAACTGCACAAAACGTCAATGCAACTACGGAAAATCCCCCAACGGTCCGGGTTCAGTTTGAGTCGGGCGGACCCTTTCAGCCTGAGAAAGATTTCTCGCTTCGCTCGAAATGAC
>DASSGE010000066.1:0-13508 GCA_035693605.1 Binatia bacterium | reverse complement strand
AAAAATACAAGACACCCGAGATCAGCCGTCGGGTGGCTCTGGTGGTAACCGCCTCGGAAATCTTTCAGCGTCCATACATGGGGCCGCCGGGCATGCGCCCGGAACATGTCAAAATCCTTCGCGAAGCGTTTCAGAAGACGTTGAAGGACAACGCGTTCTTGGAAGAAGTAAAAAGCAAGAAGCTCGATGCCGAGTACACTTCCGGCGAAGAGATGGAAGCCATGGCCAAAGAGATGATGTCGCAGCGGCCGGAGGTTGTCGAGCGATTGAAGAAAGTATTGGGAAACTAAGTTGGGCGAGCAAGGCCATCGATCCGGAGGGCCGGTAGGCGTCCCTTGTACTGCGGAGGTTTAACATGAGTTCATCGTGGGAAAAGGTTGGAGTCGACGGCTCGAACATGCGCACCTACGTGAGCGTGCCGGAGACTTCGCGCAAAGCTCCCGCCATCGTCGTAATTCAAGGGCAAACCGGGGTCGACGACTTTCGGCAATTTACCCGCATGATCGCGAGCGAAGGATTCGTCGGCGCGGCGCCGGATCTCTATCATCGCGATCCGCCAGACTGTAAGGACGACCCGCCGACCAGGCGCATGCGCTTGACCGACAAGACCTTGATTGCCGACATCAATGCAACCATCGAGCATCTCAAGTCGCATTCCGCGGTCGACTCGGCGCGAATCGGCATCGTTGGCTTCTGCATGGGCGGGCGCGCCGTCTATTTGATGTCCGCTGTGAATCCGGATCTCAAAGCCGGCGTGATGTATTACGGCAGCGATCCCTTTAATGCGTGGGGCGACGGGCCATCGCCGTTCGAACGAACCAAGGACCTTCATTGTCCGATCATGGGCCACTTCGGCGAAGACGATAAGAATCCGTCACCGGCGGATATGCGCAGGCTCGACGCCGAAATGACGCGGCTTGGCAAAGTTCACGAATTTCACTCCTATGCCAACGCAGCGCATGCGTTCGCCAATTTCGGTTCGCCGGGTTATAGAGAGCACGCGGCGACGGCTTCCTGGCCGCGCACGTTCGGATTCTTCAATAAACATCTCAAAGGGACGTGAGACGGTTCGTCTCAAATCGTTCGAGCCGTCAAAAAGTTCAAAGCGTTCGAAGACTGGGGAAACGCATGCAGGATCGTTGCGAGCTCACGTGAAAAACTCTGGATTTATTTCAGTCCCGAGGCGCATTGACTACTTATAAAGCCGGTCGAAAAATCCTTCCTTTTCCAGTTCGGCGACGATGGTGTCGTCGACGATGTCGTCGACCTTCACGGTTGAGCCGGGCTTCTTGGATACAGCCTCTTTCAGCTGGATCTCCATGCCTTCGCGGCCGACGTAGGGCACGCGATCAAATAGTTTTGCATTCACCTCCCAGGCAGCTTCCAGGTATGCCGGGTCGTTCTGGCGCGAGTACTTGGCGAGAATTTGTTTACTCTCTTCCTTGCGGGTTTTGAAAAAATGCGAGCCTTCGCTGAGCGCCATGACCAAGCGTTTAACCGTAAGGCGATTGGCGGCGAGATAGGATTTCGTCGTCGTGCCGCAGATGTAGGGAAACGGGTAGGGCTTTTGAAAGTCCGCGGTGCTGATCAAAACCCGCTGCGGCATCCCTTTGGTAAGGTGCAAGACTCCCGGAGGCGCGGGGAAGGCGGCGATGCGGCCGGTGCGAAACGCGGCAGCGCGTTCGCCGCCGCCGCCGACTTGGATCATCGCCACGTCTTTGTCCGGTTCCAGGCCAAGATATTTGAGAAACACCCGGGCGATGACATCGGAGGAGCTGCCGATGCGGCTGATGCCGACGCTTTTGCCTTTCAATTGCTCCTTGGTCTTGATTGACTCCTGGACGATCAACTCGTAGGGCAAGGTGTTCATGAAGCAGGCGACGGCGACTAATGGGGCGCCGCCGACAGCGGCGCTGGCGATGGTGCCGCCGGTGCCATTGCCGAATTTCAATTGGCCGGCGACCAGCACAGCGACATTGGTCGATGATGCCGGGATGAAGATCGAATCGACATCCAGCCCGTGTTTTTTGTACAAACCCTTTTCCTGGGCGATATACCAATTCGCGCTAGGCGCATCGATGGAGCTGTAAGAGACCGTGAGTTTCTCTTGGGCCGAGACAGTTGGATTGGCCGCAAAGAACGCCAAAATCGCAAAAGGGAAAATCCTTCGAAAAATGTTGGACATCTTCGTCAGCCTCCGTTTCGCGCCGATAGTAGTGAAGGATCATGTTTCGGTCAAGGCGGCGTTGACGATGGTGCGGTGCGTCGGTTAGTGTTCGTGCTGAAGGAGATCCCCAATGCTGTCTGCCATCGTGCTGTTGAATACCGAACGGGACAAAACCAACAAAGTTGCTGAAGCCCTCGCCGACATGGATGGCGTCAGTGAAGTCTATTCGGTCGCGGGCCGCTACGATCTGGCGGCGATTGTCCGCGCGAGCGATAACGACCAGCTCGCCAAGATTGTTACCGAAAAGATTCGCGCGGTGCTGGGTATTACTAGCTCTGAGACGCTGATCGCATTTCGGGTTTACTCGCGTCATGACTTAGAGCGGATGTTCTCCATCGGCATGGAGCACCCATAGCCGAAACGGGGACGGGTTTGTTCCAATCGTTCCAGCCGTTCCAAAAGTTCCAAGCGTTTTTGGAAAACCCAAACGTCCGCTGACTGTCGTTTCGAGGTCTAGCCGAGAAATCTTTCCAATAGATCCCTCACGTTCGTTCGGGATGACAACGAGTGATTTTGAAACCCCTAGACAATTAGCTGCGGCGTAGCAGTTTGACGATCGCCGGTAAGATCAGCAGGACCAAAGACAAGCCGAGGATGCTTGCCGAGATCGGATGGCTGATGAAAACCGACGGATCGCCTTGGCTGATCGCCAAGGCGCGGCGGGCTTGGGTTTCGGCGAGGGGGCCGAGGATTAAGCCGATTACCGCGGGGGCGACCGGGATATCCCAGCGGCGCATGGCGAAGCCGAGCAGGCCGAAGACATAGAGAGTAATAAGATCGACCACCGATTGATGCAGGCTGTAGGCGCCAAGAGTGGCGAATACCAAGATCCCGGCGTAGAGCAAAGGTTGCGGGATGGTTAAAACTTTTACCCACATGCCGACCAACGGCAAGTTGAGCACCAGCAGCAAGAAATTACCAATATACAAACTGGCCAGTAGTCCCCAAACCAGATCAGGCTGCATCTGAAATAACAGCGGTCCCGGGGAAATGCCGTAGTTCTGAAACGCGCTGAGCAACACCGCAGCGGTGGCCGACGTTGGGATGCCCAACGTTAGCAGCGGCACCAACGCCCCGGTAACCGATGCGTTGTTGGCCGCTTCGGGACCGGCCACGCCTTCAATTGCGCCGCGGCCGAATTCTTCAGGATGTTTCGTCAAGCGTTTCTCGGTTGCATAGGAGAGAAAGGTTGGAATCTCAGCGCCGCCCGCTGGAATAGAGCCGAACGGAAAGCCGATGGCTGTGGCGCGCAGCCATGCGGGCCATGAGCGTTGCCAGTCTTGCTTCGACATCCATAGCGAGCCTTTGATCTGTTCCAATTTTTCGTCGAGTCGGCTCGAGTAAGCGGCGACATAGAGCGCCTCACCGACAGCGAAGAGTCCGACCGCGAGCACGACCACGTCGATGCCATCCAAAAGCTCCGGCACGCCGAAGGCGAAGCGCGATTTGCCGGTCTGGCCGTCGATACCGACGACACCCAATAACAAGCCGAGGAACAAACTGGTTAGGCCGCGCACGGTGGAACTGCCGATCACGGCCGAGACTGTAGTGAAGGCAAATACCATTAACGCGAAATATTCCGTTGGGCCGAACTTGAGCGCGACCTCGACGACCAAGGGCGCGAGTAGCGTGACCAAAATCGTTGCGATGGTGCCGGCGACGAAGGAGCCGATAGCACAAGTGGCGAGCGCCGGACCGGCACGGCCGTTTTTTGCCATCATGTTGCCTTCCAGCGCAGTCGCGATGGAGGCCGATTCGCCCGGCGTATTCAACAATATTGTCGTAGTCGAGCCGCCGTACATGGCGCCGTAGTAAATGCCGGCGAACATAATCAGCGCTCCGGTGGGATCGAGTTTTATTGTAAGCGGCATCAGCATGGCGACCGTAAGGGCCGGACCAACACCGGGCAGGACGCCGATGAAGGTGCCCAATATGGTGCCGATGAAACCCCAAAGCAGATTCAGTGGCGTCAGGGCAATGCTGAAGCCGTGTAGCAATGAGGTGAAGGTTTCGACCATCGCGATTAAATGCCGGCGCTGCCGAGGATGGGCTTTAACCAACCTGCCGGCAGGTTAACGTTCAAGAACTTCACGAAGAAAAGAAACACCGCCAGTCCGAGTGTAATGCCGATGCCAAAGTCTCGTGGCAGTTTGGTGCTGCCGAAGCCGCGCGCGACGCAGGTGAACAGCGCCGCTTGCGCGATCACGAATCCGCCGGTGTGGATCAACAGGATCTCGGCGATGACGCCAGCGCTGACCCACAGGAAAGCGCTCGGGTGAAACGCATGTTCGCCGCGCGCCGAAGGGTTGTCTGCAGTGGCGTTGCGCCAGCCGCCGGTCAGCGTCTCGTATAACAGCCAGAGACCGAGAAGAATTAACCCGCCGGCGATCACCGCTGGAGCGATATTGGGACCGATGCGCGCGTAACCGCCGGCGCTGGGCAATTGCGCCGTGCCGATGGCCGTGGCGATTCCCAGACTGGATACGGCGAGCGACAGAATTAGCTCGGCGGGTTTCGCTTTCATTAATGAAAATTTGGCTGGCGTGTGAAGGTCGGGGCGAGAACTCTTTCGCCCCGACATCCATTATTTTGTCGTCTTGATGCCCAACGAATCAATAATCGCGCCGATCCGCTTGGTGTCTTCGTCAATGAACTTTTTGTAGGCGTCGCCGCTCAAGAAGATCGGCGACCAGCTGAGCTTCTTCAACGTCTCTTTCCAAGATGTCGATTCGGTGGCGCCGCGGACGATCTTGATGAGGGAATCAGTCTGCGCCGCGGTGATGCCGGGAGCGCCGAAGATGCCGCGCCAATTGGCCAGTTCGACGTCGATGCCTTGTTCTTTCAAAGTCTGAAAACCCTCCGTGCGGGTTGGACTGGAGACCGCGAGAGCGCGCATGCGGCCGCCTTTGATCTGCTCGGCGAATTCGCCGATGCCCGACACGCCGGCGGTAACATGGCCGCCGACGATCGCCGCGATCGCTTCGCCGCCGCCCTTGAAGGGCACGTAGTTGATCTTTGTCGTATCAATACCGGCGGCCTTGGCGATCAAGCCGACCAATATATGATCCGTACCTCCGGCTGAGCCGCCGCCCCAAGATACGCCCCCAGGGTTGGCTTTAAATGCTTTTACGAGGTCCGCCATCGTCTTGTGCGGTGAATTCGACGGCACGACAATAATTTCGTACTCGCCGGTCAGGCGGGCCAAAGGGGTGACCATGGACAGATTAACGGGCGACCCCTCGAGATGAATGGCGCCGATCATGATCATGCCACCGATCAGCACGGCATTAGGGTCGCCTTTGGCGGAGTTGATGAATTGTGCGAGACCGATAGTGCCGCCGGCGCCACCCTTGTTATCGAACTGTACCGACGAGACCAGTTTGACGCTTTGCATGGCGTTGGCCAAATTGCGTCCGGTCTGATCCCAGCCGCCGCCGGGGTTGGCTGGAATCATCATCTTTAAACTCGGCTGGGCCTGTGCCGACGCCGTTACGCCGGTGATTGCCAAAGCTACGAGCAGGCTAGAAAACCACTTACGCATAATGCCTCCTTCGATATTAAAACAGTCTCAAATTAAACTAGGTTGTGATTTGTATAGTAGACGGAAGAAGAATTGACAAGCTTCAATTGTAAGACCCAGGTGAGTTCAAACCGTTCAAGCCGTTAAAAATAGTTTTTCGCGGAAACCCGTCGTAAACTGAACCGGCCCTCGGCCGCCAGCCGATGGTTCTGAATTCAAGCCAACTCTTCCGACCGTCATTCCGGCGCAGGCCGTATCCGGATGTTTGAACTTATCAAAATCGGAACGGCGCTCGTCAGTCGAGGACACGAACGGTTTCCAAAAGGGCCACGCGGCGGTTCTAGCGCAGTCATTTGCCGAGAAAACCCCGCTTCTGCACAGACTCTGCATTGATTCTCTACAAAATCATCATGAAAGCTTCATCGCCGCTGCATAGGGCGTGGCTACACTGGCGACTAACTTTAAGTACAGATAGGAGAATCCCTATGTCAAAGCGAATTATCGCCATCGCCATCATCTATGTTTTTACGGCGCTGGCTTGGTCGATATTGGGCACGACGATTTTTTCGCGCACTTATTCACTGGATGAGTCGCTCAAGGGGCGGGTTGCGTCGATCTGGGGCGCGCCTCATGTGCAGAAGCCGCCCAAAGCGTCGACGACTAAGGAGGTCGCGAAAAAAATTGAGGTCGTTGAGAACGGCAAAACCATTGTGCGCAACGAAAAACATTATGTGGTAACGCCCGTGCAACTGGAGGGCAGCAAGTTGAGCGTTGCTCTCGATCTTGAACATCGGCAGAAGGGCCTATTATGGTACAGCACGTACAAGGTTGTCTTCGCGGCCGACTACCAACTCAAGAACACGACGGATATCGAGAGTGTCGACTTTGTCGTGACCCTGCCGACAGCGCAGGCGAGTTTCGATGAGATGATTGTCGCTTTCGACGGAGTACCGGTCGCTTTTGTCAATGAAAAGTCCACCTTGCGCGGCAGCACGCGCATTGCCCGCGGCGCGACCGCAGTGTTATCGGTAAAATACCGATCCCAAGGGCTGGACAGCTGGCGCTATCATTTCGGTGACGAAGTCTCGCAGGTGCGTAACTTCCAGCTCAAGATGACGACCAATTTCAAAGATATCGATTTCCCCGATAACACCCTGGCACCGGCGCAAAAAAAGGAAACTGACAACGGCTGGGAGCTGGTTTGGGAGTCAAAGAATCTGCTGTCGGGATTCCAAATCGGTATGATCATGCCCGAGAAACTCCAGCCCGGCCCGCTCGCCGGACGGATCAGTTATTTCGCGCCGGTTTCCTTGTTGTTCTTTTTCTTTTTGCTGTTCATCATCACGACGCTGCGCGGTATCGAGCTTCACCCGATGAACTATTTCTTTCTCGCCTGCGCATTCTTCGCCTTTCACCTACTGCTCGCTTATTTGGTCGATCACATTTCGATTCACACGGCATTTGTAATCTGTTCCGTGGTATCGCTCGCGTTGGTGATCAGTTATCTACGCTTGGTGGTCGGCATTCGTTTCGCCGCCATCGAGGCCGGCGTTGCCCAACTGGTTTATCTAGTGTTGTTTTCCTATGCTTTTTTCTTCAAAGGCTTCAGCGGTCTGGCAGTGACGATCGGCTCGATCCTCACTTTGTTCCTAGTCATGCAGCTTACCGGGCGCATCCGCTGGTCGGAAAGATTTGCCAGCCGCTCGGCGGTGCCGACGCCCAGCGCGTGATTGGTTTTTTGAGCGCGACCCATTATCGTAAGCGGTAATCTAATGACCAAGCAAATTCTTGTCGTCGATGACGACCGGCATATTCGCGAGGTGGTGCAGTTCGCCCTGGAGAAAGCCGGCCTCGAAGTGATCGAGGCCGGCGACGGCCGGCAGGCTTTGACACTGTTGAACAAAAGCGCCCCAGCTCTTGTCGTCTTGGACATTACCATGCCGGAAATGGACGGTTTGGCGGTGTGCCGGGAGATCCGCAAGAGTTCCGATGTACCAATTTTGTTTTTATCATCGCGCAGCGATGAGATCGATCGTGTGGTCGGCTTGGAAATCGGTGGCGATGACTATGTCAGCAAGCCGTTCAGCCCGCGCGAGCTGGTTGCCCGCGTGCAAACGATTCTCAAACGGACGAGTGTCCGGCAGACGACTGCCGATGAGGTTAAAGAGCTGACGTACGGCGCAGCGCGCGTCGATCTCTACGGCCATGCGGCCTATTGGAAAGACAAGCCGGTAGCGTTGACCGCCACCGAGTTCGCGATTCTCAAGTCATTACTGCGCGAACCGCAGAGGGTCTTTTCCCGCGACCGCTTGATGGACGGCGCCTACGATGGCCAGGTGAGCGTCAGCGACCGGACCATCGATAGTCATATGCGTAATCTGCGTGCGAAATACGCGAAAGCCGGCTGCAAAGATCTCGTCGAGACGGTGCACGGGGTTGGCTACAAGTTGGGTTCATGCCGTTAACGGGAACATAACGGTTCTCCGGCTTTACGGTGAAGAAGTGTCCACTGAAGAGGAAAAGCTGATCCATTCAGATTCGGATAACAGCACCAAGCGTCGAGCGCGGCGTTTCAAGCTGCGCACGATTCTCCTGGCGGTGAGTCTCGCGGTTTTGATTCTGCCGTTGGGCGGCATCTATATATTTCGCTTTTACGAGGGGGAACTGGTCAAACAGACCGAGATCGAGCTGATCGCCCAGGCTGCGTTGATCGCGGCGATCTATAAACGCGAAGTTGACGCCTTGCTTCAGCATCAAGTCGGCGCCGCCGAGTACGGCGGCAAAGTTGCGCTGGCGCAGGTCAAAGATGAGTATTTTCGACCGGTAAAGCCGCAGCTCACTTTGGCCAATTATCGCATTCGGTCACGTCCGGCGGATGCCGCCGCGACACAGCAGCAGGCCGACAAGATCGCTCAGGAAATTGGCGCGCGATTGATGCCGGTTTTGCTCGAAGCCCAGCGCACCAACTTGGCGGGCGTCAGGCTCGTGGATTGGCAGGGTATCGTTATCGGCGGGCGCGAAGATCTCGGCAAGTCGTTGGCTCATATCAGCGAGGTAAAGCAGGCGTTGCAGGGACGCTACCGCAGCGCAATCCGCCAGCGCACGATCCGTCGGTCGCAGCCGCCGTTGGCGTCGATCAGCCGCGGCACCGGTGTGCGCGTGTTCGTCGCCTATCCCGTATTAGCCGGCGACCGATTGTACGGCGCGGTGTTTTTGTCGCGTACGCCGAGCAGTATTCTTGAACATCTTTACGGCCAAAAGGAAAAAATCGTCTTGGCGGGGGTGATCGTTTTGCTTCTCGTCATCGCCCTGGTTGTGTTCACATCGTACGCCATCGCCCGGCCGCTGCACGGATTGATCGACCAAACCAGACGGTTCGCAGGCGGCGATAAGAAAGCGCTGGAGCCGCTGGCCAAGCCGGTGACCGAGGAAGTGGCATTGTTGTCGCAAAGTTTTTCCGAAATGGCGCGCAACGTGGAACACCGCTCGGAATATATCCGCAACTTCGCCGCGCATGTCTCTCATGAATTCAAAACGCCGTTGGCGGCGATCCAAGGCGCGATTGAACTGCTGGAAGAACACGCGGAAGAGATGAGTGCCGATAAGCGCCGCCGGTTCCTGCGCAACATCGGCCAAGATGCGGAACGGCTCAAACGGCTGGTCGATCGCTTGCTCGAGATGGCACGCGCCGATGTCTTGGAGCCATCCGAGGGCGAATGCGATTTGGCACTGCAATTTGACGTACTCCGCGATCGTTACAGAGATCAGGGGGTATCGATAGTGCTGGCTGGTGCAACTAACATCAGGGCAAGATTACCACGCGAAATAGTCGAAACCGTATTGACCAACCTGATCGACAACAGCCGCCAGAACGGCGCGAATAACGTGGATGTTACCATTCACCAGGTTGAAGGCGCACTGAGTATCCATATCGCTGACAATGGCGCGGGGATTTCATCCGCTAACGCGGAAAAAATATTTACGCCGTTCTTTACTACCCACAGGGAAGAGGGTGGTACAGGTCTGGGACTGGGGATCGTGCGCGCCCTGCTCAAAGCTTACGGCGGAGATATTGAATTTTCTCATGCAGACAAAGGTGCGGCGTTCACTGTCACGATTCCGGGGGCGGTGATGGGTTAAGGCGGATACTGCTCGACGTCACTTCAAATCACGAAATGATAAGGGGATTGCGAGTAGTCAGCGTTGGGAAACGGCTGAAATCGCGATCCGCTGTCCACAGTTCTCTCACGCCGTGCAGCAAACAGATCGCCGCGATGCGGGCGTCGTGCACTTTTGGACCAGCGATCAGTCCTTGTTCGAGGACACTTTTCAGGTGCGGCCAATAACCTTCGGATTCCCGAATTAAATTAATGCTAGGCGACTCGATCCATGAATCGACTTGATCCAAGGCGGTGCTGAGAGGTGTTGGTGGATTATAGATGCGTGGATGGGTAACTATTGCGAGAAATTCATGTACGCAAGGCCAGGGAATGGCCCATGGTGCGCGGCTCTCGGAAAGTTGTTCGATAATTTTGTAAGCTGCCTCGTGCCAGGGCGAATCTTCGCGATGGGCGTAGACTAAGAGGTTTGTGTCTATTGCGATCATCCGCCGTGGCCTTCATAGGCCATGTCACGGATCTGTTCCCACGTCGCCGTCGACACTCCGGGTTGAAGGCCCTGTCCTTTGAAAGTGACTTTTCTTAAGTGGAAGACGCCGGGCTTTTTTTTCGCGGTAATAATTTGCCGCAGCCCTTGTTCTATTAGAGCCTTTACGGTCGTTCCTTCCCGCGCTGCCAGCCTTTTCGCTTCCTCTAAGAGATTGTCGGAAATCTCTACGGTTGTTTTCATATGGGTATATGTATCATATAGTATGGTTAAGCGTCAAATCGTGCGGAGGGCGTTTTGTGGATATCCGCCAGAGCTTGCCGCGTCGATTTAGTTGGCCATTTCTGACTAAATTCTGCAACTGAAATCGTTACGCCGCTCTGGCATCTAATTGTTCCGATTTCACGCAAGACGCGAGTAAAAAGCTCGGTGCGAAAGTTGTGATTTTCCAGCAGGCCTTGGGCGGTTGCGAAATGGAGCCGCCCGGTTTCGGATAGCTGCTTCAATAAGTCGAAAGCGATTTGGCTTCGCGAGTCCAGCCACTGCTGGTTCATCAGTTCGAGTACGTCCGTTTCTCGATCAACGGGAAGTCCTTTGAGAAAGTTTACGATCCGGGTGGTCACGAACAGCGTGTAAATTTCATCGCGCGTGAAATGGTCGGTCTCGATTGCCAGAGCGGTCAGGCGGGCTTTGATGAAGTCGCTTTCGTTCAGATCTAGGCCGCGGGCGATGGGGGAGTTGGGCGTTTGATAGAACGGCGAGGCGCCGAGCAGCACCGGCAGGCGCGCGTTGAACGCCAACGTTTGGATCATGCTGTCCAGGGATTCGTTGGGCAGCCCGAGGATTTGGTACGACACGATGCGAAAGCCGAGTTCATGGGCTTTGTTAACGACCTTCACATAGGTTGCCAAGGTATGCGGCCGCTTGGTGGTCTCGCGCACGGTTTTGTCGGAGCTGACCAAGGCTAAATTCAATTGGGAAAAACCGGCTTGGTACATCAATTCCAACAGTTCATCATCGAGGCTTAGATAACTGATGCCGTTCATGGCGACGAATTGCATCTCGCGCTGGAAAAAGCGCGCGCTCAAGCGGCGGCACAGCTCTTTAAAGGTTTGCTTGTAATAAGTCAGGTTGTCATCTTCGAAATCGATCACGCGGTAGCCTTGTCGGTGGCGCAGTTCGATTTCTTCCAGCACTTGATCGAGCGAGCGGCGGCGGTAATCGGTGCCGAAGGTCGTATGCACCGAACAGAACGAGCATTTATGCGGGCAGCTGCGCGAAGTAATCATGAAGGTTAGCGGTTTGCCGGCGAGTGTGTAGTTTTGCGCCGCGATATCGCTGAGATCCGGTATGGGCAGTTCTTCGATGGGAAAATTATCTTCGATCGGGTTAAGAACAAATTCACCCCGTTGCTTGTAAGCGAGGTTGGAAACGCTTTCGAGCGGCTGTTGATCCCGCAGGCGGCGTAAAAATTCGACCAGGGGTCGTTCGCCTTCGCCGCGAATGACGTAATCGACATGAGCAGACGAGAGAAGCGATTCCGGCACCGCCGAGGCGTGCGAGCCGCCCATGACGACGAGTGCCTGCGAGACCTTTTTCGCCCGCGCTGCTACTTCCAGCGCCTCGCGGAAATACGGCGTGAACAGCGAGGAGATGCCGACGACGTCCGGTTTCAGCCCGCCGATTTCTTCCTCGATCTGGTCAAAGGTTTTACCGAAGTGATAATAGCGATGAAAGGTCGAGAATGGCGACTTGTCCGCAACGCCGTAGAATTCGCTCAAGTAGCGCAGTTCTCTCGGGATGGGCACGGTCCGGCGACCGGCACCGCCGTGATAGTCTCTGACGATGACTTCGATGTCGGGAAGATGTTTGACGACGGCGGCCTTTAAGTAACAAAGCCCGATCGGTTGTAAGCGCACCTCGGTGTCGTAAAAATCTTGGACCGGCGGTTGGATGAGTAGGACGCGCATTTGACTGTGGTTATATCTCAGGTGATCGGTGCGACGGAAGCGATTGTATTGTCGGGACAACAATATTAAAGATTTCTAAAAAGCAGGCACCGGTGTGAATCATCTAGGAGCGGCCGATGAAGATTGAAAAAATTGCCCTCAAGAAGCTTGAAATGCCTTACACCAAGCCACTGGTGACCGCGACCAACAATTTTACCGTCGCGCGCGGCTTGCTGGTCACGGTCATGACTAACGGCGGCGTCGAAGGCTATGGCTATGCCGATCTTTTTCCGCGCTCCGGTGAGACGCCCGAGACCGCGGCGCATGTCATCGAGACGGTTCTGAACGCCAAGGCGCTCGGCAAGGAGCTGGAAGACTTGGGCCGCATTCGCGCCGAGATGGATCACGCTTTGACCGGTCATCCGCGGGCCAAGTCGGCATTGGAAGGCGCGATGTACGACGCCCTGGCGCGCAGCTATCACATACCGCTGTCGGTGATGCTTGGCGGCAAGTGCCGCAGCGAGATCAAAGTGATCAAGATGGTCAGCGTCGGCGATCCCGAGGCGATGGCGGAAGAAGCCCAAGCGTTGGTTGGCGAAGGTTTGTCATTGAAGCTCAAGGTCAGCGGCCGCATCGAAAAAGATCTGCCGCGGGTCGCTGCGGTGCGCCAGGCGGTCGGCGATGATGTCTTCATCAAGATCGACGCCAATGAAGCGTACGACGCCAAGACTGCCATCCGATTTGCCAAAGCTTTGGCTGAGCTTGGCGTTGAAGTGTTCGAGCAGCCGGTGCCGCGCGATCAACTCGACGCGTTGTGGGAAGTGAAAAAACATGCGCCGATCAAGATCGAAGCGGATCAGTCCTGCCGCAACTTTGCCGATGCGCAGATGCTGATTAAAAACCGCATGGTCGACTCGATCAACACCGGCATTCCCAAAGTCGGCAGCATCGGCGAAGTCCGGCGCATCGCCGAGCTGTGCGAGGCCAACGGCATTCGTTGCGCGCTGTCCAATACTGCGGGCAGTGTCGTGGGCGACGCCGCGGCGCTGCATTTGGCGGCGAGCACGCCGGGTATCGCGCCGCTATGCGAATTGGGCGAGTTCGAGGTGATCACCGGCGATCCGTTTTTCGGACTCGCCGTGACTAATGGCACACTCGCGGTGCCCGAGGGTGAAGGGTTGGGAGTAAATTTGAGAGGGTTTTGAAG
>DASSGE010000065.1:0-2869 GCA_035693605.1 Binatia bacterium | reverse complement strand
AGGGTTCACGGCCGAAGAACGCTTCGATGGTAAACGCCCGGCAATGGATCTCGCCGCGCTCGACGCCGAGATCGATGTCGGTGCCGCCGGGATAACCGGTGACGATCTGAAACTTCGCGCCGACGGTTTCTTGCAACAGCTTTGGAAAATAGGAGTCCGGTCCGGTCACGCCGGTGGCGCCGCATTTGGGCGGCTCCTTGGCCGTGCGCACATCCTCGATGGTTTTGTAGGGACTGTCGCTGCGCATATACATCTGGCTGTTGCCGCGCGCCGGTGAGCCGATCCAGCCGAACTTGGACCAATCGAATTGGATTTCGGAGCGGCCGACGAGCTGATTCAGGTAGAGCGAAGGGATCACCGACCCGATCAACGTCAAACCATCGGGCTTGGCGACGGTGTAAAGATGATTGACCGCGACCACATGGCCGGCACCTGGCATGTTCTGAACGATGAAACTGGGGTTCCCCGGGATATGCCGACCCATGTGATCGACGATCAGCCGTGCCCAGAAATCGTAGAGATTCCCGGGCGGCGTGCCGACGATCACCCGGATGGTCTTACCTTGATAAAACGGCGCTTGGGCATGAGCACTGGTAACGACGGCCAGGAGAAAGCTCCATAGAACCGAGCAGAAAAGCCTTTGCATCCAGCACCTCCGAGAGTTGAGCTTTGCGTCGGCTACTCTACTAAAAAATTTACTTAATGCTAGTGCACTCTCATGGCCTCTCCTGACCCGGTAGTTTCGCTCGGTTCGTTCGCTGATTCGGCCGGCCTGAACGCTTCGCCGCGCGCTCGGGACAGGCGCTGCGCAAAGTCGCGGCCAGTGACAAGGGTCGACTCACTTTCTGGCTACCAGCGTCTCGAGCCAAGGGCGGAACTCATTGATTTTGTCTTTGTGTTCCTCCAGACCGGTGAACAGGTATTCTTTTTTTGAGTCGAGGATGTAATAGGGGTTGACGATGCCATCCTTGGGGATATCGACGCGCAGAGAGTTTTCCCGGGTGAGTTTTTGAAACTGACTCTGGCCATCACGGCTCAATACCCAATTCAAGAAAACCTTGGCGGCGTTTTTGTTGGGCGAGGAGGCGAGCCAGGCGGCCGGATCGGTGCCGGCGCCGACGGCGGCGATGCCTTCGAAGTGGATCGGTACCACAGGTAAACCTTTCACCGCCAAGTCGTCGCACTCGATGCCGCCGATGGCAATGGCAAATTTGCCGCCCGCCACCCAGTCGGCGATCTGCGGCAGGTTGCGCGAGAGCATTACGTCCATTTCGCCGTAGAGTTTTTTCAAATAATCCGGGCCAAGGTCTTTGCGTGAATAGATCGTGTACATCTGATTGCGCGCGCTGCCGATGGTTAAATCTTGCGAAACGATCTTACCTTTCCATTTGGGCTGCAGAAGATCCCAGTAGCTTTTCAATTCATTGGTCTTCACTAGGTTGGTGTTGATACAAGCCGCGGTATACGGCACGGCGCGCCACATGGCGACGAATTTCTCTTCGGCGTCGGCGAACCAGATCCTGCCCTTGAACCAGCCACCGCTGTCAAGCACCTCGGGCAATATCAACGCGGGACGGATCGGCTGGAGAAGATTTTTATCTTTGAGCGTGCCGAGCAGAATGTCGGTACCGCCGAGGACTAGGTCTGCCTGGCGGATACCGGCGCGCTGTTCGGCCATAATGCGCGAAATGAGTTCGCTGATCCGTCCTGGCGTGTAGTTAACTTTGATCTTGGGGAAGGCTTGCTGGAAAACTTCGGTGTAAAGTTTTTGCTGATCAGCGCCAGTGGGACCGTAGATAACGAGCCGGCCTTCCTTCTCGGCGGCGCGTTGAGTCGCATCCCAGTCGGTTTTCCAACTCGCCGGTGCCTGGGCGGAGAATAGATCGGTCCAAGAGAGTAGCGCGCACAATACCAGGCATGACACGATGCCGCGTTTGCCGAATTGCGATTTTCGATCTTCCATCCTTGCTCCACGGGCCGCGATCATACGCATTTAAAGGCGCACTACGCGCGGCCGGTGTTCGACCATTTCGCCGTGGTTGACCAATCGGCCTGAGCCGACGACGTCGAAGTGAAGCATTTGATTTTCATCCAGGTCGCGGAGAATGCCGGGCGGGTCGTCGCCGCGTAGGACCGCTTGGATTGCCGACATCCACAGCTTTCGCACTTGGATGACGCCGCGATCGGAGTAGCCCAAATGTTCGGCGGTGCGATCGGCGATACGGCCTTGACCGATCTGAGCCGCCGCATCCTGACCGTTTACCGTCGTCATGTCGAATTTCATCCGGCTGCCGCGCATCAACGGCGGCCGTTGGGTTGACTTGCGCTGCGGCCGCCTAGTGGATTGGCCGTCTTTGAAGGGGAAAAATTTCAGAATGAACGACTGCGTGCTGTAGTCGTCCACTGGCACTCGCCAGGCGACGTCGGCGAAATAGCCATTGGCATCGTCGGGTGTCGAACCGCCGTCGTGGATCACCAGGACGGGCGGTGTGTAAGAAACCTCCCGGTGCCATTCCTTGCCGGCGACGGGGCCTGGGCGCCGGGCAACGTAGCTGGCGAACAAGTCGTCGGCAAGCACCTCGAATTCCGGTGTCTCGGCGCGTTCCGGATTTTCTCTAGCGCCGTTAACCTCACGGCCGTGCAGAACGGTGGCGTGTACCGGATCGAGACAGTTATCGAGTTGGTTCATGAAATTGCAGTCGCGCACATAGCCGTCGTAGGTTCGCTCGCCATCCTGACGGAATAAAAAGTCGTAGCGTGGGAAGGGCGGCGGTTTGCCCGGTCCCATATACGCAAAGACGAGACCGCCTACTTCGCGAATCGCATAGGCCTTGATCGCGATTTTGTCTTTGAAGTTGCTGCCTGCCGG
>DASSGE010000064.1:0-9164 GCA_035693605.1 Binatia bacterium | reverse complement strand
CACCGATTTCCATTTGGATCGCAATCTTGGAAAACGAGCCGCTCGGTTCAGGATTGAGCACGCGAGTTGTGATCACTTGAGTCCCCTCGCGAGTCGCCAACGATTGTACCGTCTCTTGAAGATCGGAGGCGGTCACCGAAGGCGTATCCCCGGTTAACAAGGCCGGTTCAATCGATTTGATTTGACCGCGCGCAACTTCTAGAGCGGCCAAGAGCGATTCCTTTTGGCTTAAATAGCGCAGATTTTTTTGCAACAATTGCGGTTGGCTCTCGAGTTGCGCTTTAACCCGCGCTTGGCGATCGAGCAAAGGCGTGGCGATCGCGGCCTTGCCGACAAAGAATAACAGAATCGCCCCGGTCAAATACACTAATCCGCGTTCGCGCTGCGACAATCTTTGCCAGAACTTCTTCATGATTTCGATTTACTTTCCTTGGGAGTTGTCTTGGGGGCGTCTTTAGGAAGCTCTTTGGGAGTTTCTTTGGAAGCTTGCGGCGGTCGCTCCTTCGCAGGCTCCTTCACTTTTTCTACTTCGGCCTTCAATGAAAACGTCTCGCGATTGTCTCGACCGCGATTCGACGGCGCATTAAACGCCACGTTCTCGAATACCGGCGACCGCTCCAAAATCGGAATTAGCGCAGAGGCATTCTCGGCATTGCCTTGGACTTCTAACACGCCAGAGCGATAGCGCAGATTGGAGAAATGGGCGCTGTTGGGAACCACCTTCGACAACTCGTCGAGTATCCTAAGCACTTCACCCCGGCGCGCTTGCAGATCGGCCAAGACTCCCACCTCTTTGTTCAGCTGTTGCAATTGTCCTTCTTCACGACGCAATGCTTCAATTGCCGGCTCGAACTTCTGATTCTCTCGCTGCAACTGGCGCAAGCGCATTTCGTCTTTGATCGGATAACTGAGGCCCCAGACGATTAGCGCGATCACCAAAATACCGCCCAGTATAGAATTGAGCATCGACAGCGACTTACCACCCGCCGGCTCGGGATTCTCATGTCGCAGGAAATTGCCAATGACCGACGCTTCACGAATCCCGCGGAGCGCCGCGCCCATTGCCGGGAATGCTGCATCAGGGAGAGGCGACTTTAAACCACTTAAACGATAACTGTCCAATGAGCGGAGGTCCTCAGCGGCAGCGTATTGTTCCGCCGGCAAGGCAGCTACGTCTGCGTGATTGCCCCAACGGAAACATGAATCAATATTGGCGAGATCCTGCAATAGCAGCTCTCGACTGGCACCTTGCGCCCATTCCGAGTGTGGGAAGCGGTGCGAAAACAATAAGTGATGCGTACTGTTCCAACTGCTCGCTTTAGTCTCGACCCCGAGCATGTCCCAGCTCTGCTCACCTGAGACAAGTAGTGCGGTGCGGCCATTTTTCGGTCCCGCGGCATAAAGCAGATAATTCAGCAACGCCGTAACATCAGGCTCGACGCCGGCGGGCTTGATACCGAAAGATTCAAGCAAGTTCACCAAACCATCGATAAGCTTTTTCTGCACGGCGAGAATATAGAGATTAAGCTTATCGCCCTTCTTACCGGCGGGAAGATAGTCGTAATAGATCTCCTCCCGGCGAAAAGGCAACTGTCGTTCGATCTCGTATTCTAAGACCTGCTCGATATTGTCCTGCGCTGCTAGGGGGAGCAGTATCTGTTGAATCATCACTTGATCTTGCGGAATACATAAATAAACCGCGTCGCGACCAGCGTTGAAATGCGGCAATAAGGAAACCATGGCTTGGCGCAAGCTGCGCTCGCGCGAGTCGTTTTCGGCTTTCAACGCGATCTCTTTGACGTCCTCGGCCACCCAGCCGGTAATATCGGCAACTGTCGGCCGGGCTTCGCTCTGCGGCAACTCCCGTTCCTGTTCATCGAGGAGCGCCACGTTAAGAAAGCTTTTGCGCAGCCGCACCATCACCAGACGGTCCTGCATAACGTAAAGCCCGACGCTTCGGAGAAAGTCGGCGCGGGATAAATCTTGAAGACGCTGTCCTAGAGCCATTGAATTGTGAATCTTGATTGCGGTGAACAAAACTAGTTTACATCAACCGTCAGGGTTGCGATAGTCCGATCTCACGATCTAGCCAACGCAATATTTCAAATCCCTGGGCCCCGCCAAGCCTAACCACACCCTTGACACGGCGCGCCATCCGGGCATCCTGAGGCCGGCCTTCGGCGTCGACCGCGACGACCGACGGGTTGGTAAAAATAAACGTCTGCAACACCGGATCGCCCGACCCGATGCCCAATAGCGGCAGCAGGTCGGTCAAGGTTTTGTCCGCCAAACGCTTGCGTTCCTCAACGAAGCTGCGGCACTTGTCCATCGCTATTCCGGTCAATGCGTGAATCACTTCCGCCGTTGCAGTACGCAAGTTGACCCGATCGATGGGACTATCGATCGTGAATACATCCCGTAAGCCGACTCGCTGACCATGCTCCGACCGCGGATCGCCGGTAGCGATGGTGCCGTAAAACAGCGCTGGCGTCATACCGCGGACCCATAGCAGGTCCTCGACACTATCAAGTGGCCCATTTTTCGCCGTGTAAGCTGGCGACAGCGAATCATAATAGTCACTTTCCGCGCCGTTCGTGCGATGCAGATCGTCGGGGTCGCGCCAGTCCATGATTGAGTCGACCAGGATATCTGCAGCCGAGGCCTCCATCCCTAAGTTGACAAATACCCGGCGCAAGATTTGTTCATCGACGCGATTGAGGTTGATCTTGCCACCCTCGTCGACTAACCGTACACGAAACATGCCGCTGCCGAGCTTTTCCTCGCGCCAACTGCCGTCGAATAACTCATTCGGCTGCGGATCCTGTGGATTGCGGGGATTGCCGCCCCCTGCTTGCTGGATGAAATTGTACAAGCCGCGCTCGAAACCGGCCAAGGCAAGGTAATAGCCTTGGATATCGTCACTAAAGCGATGTGTTGCCGCCGCTTCTTCACGCACCGATGCGCTGAAATCGAAGGCGACAACAAAAAGAAAAATAAATATCCATAAAACTACGATCAGCGCCACACCGCGCTGATTGCCGAACCGGGCCGTGAACCTATTTCGGAGAACGAACCTCATTGCGACAGCACCGCCAACATGAACGGAAATACCCAGCGCACCTGTTTGCCTTCGGGGTCGGTGAACGAAATGCGTACCGCTCGCGGCAGGCGGCTGCGCTCTTTACCGTCCCAGCGTTCCTCCCAGTTTTCTTTGTCGCCCTCGACGTCGAGATAAGCAAGTTGAAAATCGCGCACCCCTTCTTGAATTACCAAACTGTAGCGCTGTCCGACGTCGCCGCCAGCGGCGCCGACTCGAACCGGCGCAGTCTCCGTCAGCCGAACGCTCGCCGAGCCGGCGTTGGTCTCTTCCTTCTCGAGTGTGATCGTCGCCATGCCGCGTCCGCCCATGCCATGCGAGTAGGCCGACACGAAAGTCATCATTTCGCGCTCACCTTCGAAAAAAATCGTCTGTTCTTGAATGGACTCACGGTAAGGATAACCCGAACGGATATAGGTCGCCAGAAGGTCGCCAATAGATCGAGTCTTTTGATTTCGATTGAAATTTTTCCCGGATTTTTCCACGGCCGTGTGGCCGAGGGAAAACGCGCCATAAAGCACACCGCCCATCAGTGCGAAAATAGTAATAGCTAACACGACTTCGATTAAAGTAAAGCCGGGAGCGCTATGCAAGCGCACGGTTTGCAGCCTATCGGGGCAAAGGCTTGAGGAAAATCGTCGACTCATGGATTGCCCTTGCGCGCTAGGCGCAACGTCTTAAGCTCCACCCGGCGTTCTTGAACGCCGTCGGTGACGGCCATCTCTACGGCGACTTCCTTGAGTTCCCAGTTGCTGCCCAAACTGAGCGATGGCGTGGCGTCACGCAGCGTTTGAATCTGCGAACGCCAGCGTTGGGCCGGGGTCACCGTGCCGCTCTCCGAACCGTCATGCAGCTTAGGACGGGCCAGCAACTCGTCCATGACGCGTGCGCTTTGAGCTATCGCCTCGGTCTCGACTTCGCTTCGCGACCCCAAACGTAGGCCGAGGGAAAAAATTTCCAGCAACGTCACCACGCCGAAACCGACGATAGCCATAGCGACCATCACTTCAAGCAAAGTAAATCCGCCTTTGCCGTGTCGTATGGCAGCTTTCATAAGTTATCGCCGCGGGCGACTTCGATCTTTCCAGTGAGCGGTTCCATACGAATGTAATAGGAAATCGAATTGGCATTATCGGCGATGACAATCTGTCCGCCTAGGCTGCTGCCATTGGGAAAGAAGTAAAATCGCTTAGTGTCGCGCTCCACTGCTTCGCCACCTTCAATCGACGCGATACGCACATCTTGGGGCAGATGAATCTCGCGTAACTTCGGAACCAGATAAGCATTTTGCGGGATGCTGACGATTAACTGCTGGACGATACCGTCGAGTAAGGCGCGGCTGCGCAGATCCCGTGCAACCGCAGCTAGGCTAAGCGCCGAACTTCGCACTTCGCGCTCTTGCAGACGCCGGCCGATATTGGGCACTACAATAGCCATGCTGATGCCCATGACGACCAGCACCAGCACGAGCTCAAGGAGCGAGAATCCCCGGCTATCTTTCCCAGCTGGTGATGTCACGGTTGTTGCCGTCGCCTCCGGCGACGCCGTCTGCGCCATAGGAAATAATATCGTAGGCGCCATGATCTCCCGGACTTTTGTAGACATACGGCTTGCCCCAAGGATCGGGCGGCAGATCTTTTTTTAAATAAGGACCGTCCCAGCGGTCGGCACCGCCGGGTTTTTGCATCAAAGCTGCCAGACCTTCTTGGCTGGTCGGATAACGGCCGACGTCGAGACGAAAGGTATCGAGCGCCGTGCCAAACAACTCGATCTGTGCTTTAGCCGTCTTGGCCGTTGCCCGCTCTTCTTGTTTCATGAACTGCGGCACAACCAGCCCGGCCAACAGGCCAATGATGATGACCACGACGATCAATTCAATGAGGGTAAATCCAGCTTGGTTTTTCATAGTTTTGGCTGAAACTAACATTCTTTTAGAAATCGTTAATGCTAAAAATCGCCATCAACATCGAGATGACAACAACCGCGATGATCATCCCCATCCCCAAGATCAGTATCGGCTCGAGCAGTGAGGTTAATCGTTTGGTCGATCGTCTGACCTCCTGATCGTAGAACGATGCCACTTCTGTCAACATACCATCCAACTTGCCCGACTCTTCGCCGACCGCGATCATGTTCAGCGCTAAGATCGGGAAAAGCCCGCTCTCGCTCAATGGCCGCGCCATGCCCTTGCCTTCGCGCACCCGCACCTGCACCTGGCCAATAGCCTTGGCCAGCAGCCGGTTACCGACCACACCTTGAACCGTGCCTAACGCTTCGAGCAAAGGCACACCGCCTTTCAGCAAAGCGGATAACGTGCGCGAAAAACGGGCGGTTTCAAATTTTCGCACCAGGTCACCAATGAGCCAAGCCTTCAAGCAGAGGCGATCCCATTCGCTTCTACCCTCCGGACTCTTCACATAGAACATTGCCGCAGCGGCCGCGGCAACCACCACCAGTAATATTAGCCATCCATATTGGGACAGCATCTGGCTGAAGTCGATGACCATTTTAGTGATCCACGGAATCGCTTTGCGATTGTCATGGAACAACGCAGCAAATTTTGGAATCACGAACAAGAATAGAACGATCAGCGAAGCGCCCGCCGCTGTCGCGAGTATGATCGGGTAGATCAATGCCGACTTAATCTCTTCTTTAAGCGCTGTGGTGCTCTCCAAATATTCAGTGAGATAGCGCAGCACGCTTTCCAAAATGCCGCCGGCCTCGCCAGCCCGGATCATATTGACGTAAATACGGGGAAAGATTTGCGGGTGCTCACCCATGGAGGCGGCGAGTGATTTGCCGGCACGCACCGCCTCGACGAGCATGCGGAGTACTTTGCTGAATTCAGTCCCTTCGAAAAGATTGCCGAGTATCGATAAGCTGCGGTCAAGCGGCAGCCCGGCGTTGAGCAAGGTGGCTAGCTCACGGGTAAACTGCAGCAACTGTTGCTGGCTGACCTTGCGTTTTTCAAAAAGCGGCCGCTGTTGGCGCGTCGTACCGACGGCACGCTCACTGGGGGTGGCGATCCGCAATGGGATACAGCCCATATCGCGCAAGCGCGCTACAACGCTCTGTTCGGCATCCGCCTCCATCACGCCTTCGACGACTTTACCGGCTTGGTCGGCGGCGCGATATTGATAAAAGGCCATGATTTACTTTAAGCCACGATTTGAGATCAGGGTTGGCTGAATAAATTTCCGAGCTATCCCTCTTCGCGGGTGACGCGCACGACCTCCGCCAAAGTCGTCATCCCCTGGCGCACTTTGTCCCAGGCATCCTCACGGAGCAGCCGCATGCCTTGCTGAACGGCCAGATTACGGATGGCGTTGGCATCGGCCTTTTGGTTGATCAGCTTGCAAATATCCGCAGTCACCGGGAGGAGTTCAAAGACTCCTACGCGGCCGAGATAACCGGTTCCACTACAGGTTTCGCAGCCAGTCGCTTCCCAGATCGAATGCAACGCTTCGCTATTGGCCAGAGCCATTTCGGGCGCCACGCCCTCCAGCCCGGTAAACGGCACCTCTTTGCGACAACCTGGACAAAGACGCCTTACCAAGCGTTGCGCGAGCACGCCGAGCAGCGACGACGACAACAGATAATCCTGCACGCCCATCTCCAAAAGCCGGGAGATGGCGCCGGCCGCGTCGTTGGTATGCAGCGTGGAGAATACCAGATGACCGGTGAGCGCGGCCTGCACGGCGATTTCGGCGGTTTCGGCGTCGCGGATCTCGCCAACCATGATTACATCCGGATCCTGGCGCACGATCGAGCGCAATCCGTTGGCAAAGGTCAAACCTATTTGCGGCTTAACATGGATCTGGTTAACCCCAGCCAACTGATATTCGACCGGATCCTCAATGGTAATGATTTTCTTCCCAGGATCGTTAATCTTCTGCAGGGCGCCATACAGCGTGGTTGTCTTACCACTGCCGGTCGGCCCGGTAACCAAGATCATGCCATGGGGCTTGACGATCATTTCGTTGAAACGCGCCAATTGCACAGGCGGAAAGCCCAAAGTCTCCAATTGCGTAAAAATCTGCCCGCGCTCGAGCAAACGAATGACAACGCTCTCACCATACAAAGTCGGCACCGTAGCGATACGCAAATCGATATCTTTGCCACCCAATCGGGTCTTAATCCGGCCGTCCTGCGGTAGTCGCCGCTCGGCAATGTTGAGCTGAGCGAGAATTTTCAGCCGCGAGATCACAGCGCCTTTCAGCTGTCGCGGCGGCGACTCGACCTCATGCAAAATACCGTCGATGCGGTAGCGTACCTTCAATTGATTCTCAAAAGGCTCGATGTGCACATCCGACGCCCGGCTTTCGAGGGCGCGAACGAGCATTTGATTCACCAGCCGAATCACCGGCACTTCCGATGCCATGTCGCGAAGATGGGCGACATCTTCGTCTTCCGCAATACCATCAAACGCTTGCGCAGACTCTTCTGCCGTCCCGTCCGGGGTGTAAGTGCCGCCGTACAAAGCTTCTATCCGCGCGGCAATCTCTTTTTCTTTGGCGAGCACCGCTTTGACCCTTAGCCCAGTCGCGAGCTCGATCGCATGCAAACGCGATAGTTCCGTCGGGTCGGCAACGGCGACGATCAGTTCGCGCCCTTCAATTTTGACCGGCACCATGCGTGCCAACTTGAAAAAATCGCCGATACTCGCCGGCAAATCGATCGGCAACGGCGTATTCGGCACGTCGCGCAGCGACATCAGCGGCAAATCGAAGTGATCGCGCATGACCGGCAGAAGATCTTCTTCCGACAAAAAGCCCAGCTCGACCACCAGCCGGCTGAGCGGCGCTTGTTGTTCCCCCTGGAGCTTACGCACCCGCTCCATTTCCTCGCTGGAGAGCATTTGTCGCTCGACCAGACGCTCAGCAAAGGTCGCTTGGGTTTGCATAATAGGTTTCCGGTTACAGGGTTATTTGCGCGCTCGCGAATCCGCTCTCCCATAGCGGTCTTCCAAGCGCACCACGTCATCGAGTTCCGGCGTCGAAACTTCCAAAACATCGCAATCCTCGATGGCAGTCATGCGATGCTTCATCAACGCCACGATATGAAGACTCTCCCCGGCCGCCAGAAGCAACTTCTGTTGCTTACCGTCCTTTTCAATATCCAATTCAAGCGTCCCGGCGAGCAGCCGAATGGTCTCGTCTTTAACCTTATGGTACTGGTAACTAAGCGATTCCCCTTTATTGATGTGCAGCACCTTGCCAACATAACGATCGGTGTGAGCCCAAATCAGTTCATAACCCCAGGGTTTATCAACACGTTGATCCGGGTGGGTTAATCGGTCAGTCATAATGACAGCAATGATAACAGATTAAGCCACTCCGGCAAACAAAACTCGATGCCGGGGAGTTAGTATCGATGGCGGAGGTGCAGCGACTGAAGCCCCGCGACAAAGGATACAGCGGCGGAGCAGAAGCCATCGCACCGGAACTTCTACTGATCTGATTATCGGCAGGTTTGCGCTTAACCGGATTAACACCGGTACGGGAGGTAAACCAGATTTTGTCTATTTCAACGCGGTCTTGGGATTACCCAATCCGAGCAGACTAAAGTTGACACTGAAACTGGTTTTGTCGGGGTTGACATTGTGCGTGACGCCCAGAGTGACCGTCCAGCACTCACAAAACGACATGAACTTACTGATCGCCCGGAAGCCGATGAAGCGATTATCCCGGACATCGTAAGTGCTGCTAAAATTGAAGAGCAAATTATCAGTGAGATGATACAAAAGATTGTTGTTGAGATTTCCCACAGTATTTTTTTTGCAGTTGGAGTTGTTCGGGTTGGTTAAGCACAGATCAACGTCGGCATTGGCATTATCGGCGAGGAAACTATTCGGCCCGCGGCGCAAGAAGTGGTAACTTAAGCCAAAGGAGTTTGGCCGGTTGAAATCGGCGTCGAGTGAGCGGCGGAATATCGGCCGCGGGTCTGTGATTGCTACACCTGCGAGCACCTGGGTAAAGTCCCATGGTCCGGGATTCATACCACCGTCCAGACGAAGGTCGACATAGGGCGCGGGTGTGAAACGCAAACGAAGATCGAGATCGGACAG
>DASSGE010000063.1:0-10176 GCA_035693605.1 Binatia bacterium | reverse complement strand
CCAATTGGATCGTGTCGTAGCGGCGCGCGGTTTCGACGCCGATCGCCGGCAGAAATTGCTAGTCCTTATCGGCCAGAAGACCGAAGCGCCGATCTGGGGGTTCTTGGGTCAGCCGCGGATCAACGTGTTGCAGCTCAATATCGCGTTAGATAGCCTGCAGTAACTTACATGGCCGATCAAGACCGGAAAAGCCCGGACGCATTGCTCGCCGATCTCCGGGTTGACGAACCGTCGCGCCAGGCAAGGCTCAAAGTATTTCTCGGCATGTGCCCGGGCGTCGGCAAAACCTACGCGATGTTGCGGGCGGCGCATGAACTCTTGAGCGAAAGCGTCAAGGTGGTTGTCGGCGTTGCCGAGACCCATGGCCGCGCTGAAATCTCTGCCTTACTCGATGGCTTACCGGCGGTGCCGTTGCGCGACGTGCCGTATCGAAACATGGTGCTGCATGAGATGAATTTGGACGGGATTTTGGCACAGCGGCCGGACGTCGTTCTAGTCGATGAGTTGGCCCATACCAACGCGCCAGGCAGCCGCCATCCGAAGCGTTATCAGGATGTGCTGGAGTTGCTCGACGCCGGAATTTCGGTCTATTCGACTTTGAACGTTCAGCATATCGAAAGCCGCGTCGACGTTGTCCGCCAGATTACCGGCGTCACGGTGCTGGAAACCGTTCCCGATTCGATACTCGACCGGGCCGACGAAATTCAATTGATCGATCTGACGCCGGAAGAACTGCGCCAACGGCTCAAAGAGGGTAAAGTCTATCTTGGCGAAAGAGCCCAGGTTGCCGGCGTCAAGTTTTTCCGCCAGCAAAATCTGGTGGCGCTGCGCGAGATGGCCTTGCGCTTGGCGACAGAGCGGGCGGATCAAGCTGTCCGCCAAGTCATGCGCGAACGCAACATCGGCGGACCATGGAAAAGCAGCGAGCGTCTCATGGTGTGTGTGGGCGGAGATGCCGGTTCGGAGAGCCTGATTCGCTGGACCCGGCGTGTCGCCGGTGAATTCGGCTGTTCCTGGCTGGCGGTTTACGTCGACGCCGACGGCGCAATCGGCTCCGAAAATAAGGATCAGCTGACACGCAACTTATCCCTGGTGCGCCAGCTGGGCGGCAATGTCCTCACGACGTCAGGTAAAAACCGCAACGACGCACTGCTGCGGGTTGCACGCGAGCAGAACGTGACCCAGATCGTTGTCGGCAAGCCGGCAGACGTCAGCGGCTGGGGCTGGTTGAGAGGGCGATGGATGCTCAACCGCCTGATTCATCGCAGCGGCGCCATTGACGTTTATGTAGTTCAAGCCGACCGAACGGTGGCTTGGCCAACCCAATCGGTGGCGGCAAAAGCGCTGCAGTCACAGGTCAAAGAGTACCTAATCGCCGGAGTCGGGGTTGCCGGCGTCACCGCGATCTCGTTGGGACTCGAACCGATCACAGGTTATCTTGCGGTGGCGCTGCTGTATCTATTGCTGGTGGTGGTTTTAGGGGTGAGGTTGGCCCTCGCGCCGGTGTTTGCCGCCGCGACGCTAAGCGCGTTACTGTGGAACCTTCTCTTCATCCCGCCGCATTTCACTTTTTATATCGGCAAGCTTCACGACGCCATGATGTTCGCAATGTTTTTCATCGTCGCGTTGGCTATGGGTCATCTCACCAGCCGGCTGCGCCAAAGCGAAATCGCCGAGCGCAAGCGCGAGCAGCGCACCGCTGCGCTCTACGAGTTGGCGCACCAGGCGGCGTTTGCGCCCGAGCTCGAAACGGGTTTGCGCGCTGCGGTGGCGCATATCGAATCGATCGTCGATGCGAAAGCGGCACTGCTGCTGCGTTTACCGGACCACACGCTCGATAAGGCTGTTCATCCGGCCAGTTCCTTTGCGCTTAGCGAGAAGGAACAGAGCGTTGCCGCATGGGCGTTCAGCCGGCGTGTGCCCGCCGGCCGGTTTACCGACACCTTACCGGATTCCGAAGCGTTGCATTTGCCCCTGCAAGCGCGCACGGCGGCGATGGGCGTGCTCAGCATTCGGCCGAATAAGGATCGACCGCTGGATCTATCGGAACGCGATCTACTCGAAGCCTTTGCCGTCCTGATCGGACTCTTGCTCGAAAAGGATCACATCGCTGCGGCGATTCAGCGTGCGGAAATCCTTGAAGCGTCCGAGCGTTTGCGGCGCAGCATTCTCGATAGCGTGTCTCACGAGCTCAAAACCCCACTGGCGGCGGTACAGACGGGTCTGGCAGCGCTTGAACAACAAAGCAAGAGCGATCAAGCTCAGAACGAAACGGTGGGCGAGATCAAGCTCGCAGTGCGCCGCCTGAACCGCGTGATTAGTAATTTGCTGGAGATGACGCGCATCGAAGCGGGAGTGGTCCAGCCCAAGGTTGATTGGTGCGCTATCGATGAAATTGTCGAAGGCGCCGTCGAACTCGCCGCAGACGCGCTGGCGCAACACCATTTGGATCTCGAGGTCGGAGATAACTTGCCGATGATCAAAATCGATCACGTGTTAATCGAACAGTCCCTGGCCAATCTTCTCGCCAATGCGGCCAATTGGAGCGCAGCCGGCACGACAATTAACGTGAGCGCCGAGATCGTCGATGGTGCCGTGCAACTGGCCGTCGCGGATCGCGGCCCGGGAATTCCCCAGGAGGAATTGCCGCATGTGTTCGAAAAATTCTTTCGCGGCGCGAAGGCGCCGTCAGGGGGTAGCGGCTTGGGGCTGTCGATCGTCGAAGGTTTTGTTCGCGCTCATGGCGGCAGCGTGCACGCGGAAAACCGCCCCGGCGGTGGGGCCGAGTTTACCATCCGCGTGCCCGTGGAAACCTTGAATGAAAAAAATCTGGAGCTTGGCGATTGAGCGACAAACCCATCGCTATAGTCATCGACGATGAGGCGCAGATCCGCAAACTTTTGCGGCTTGTGCTCGTCGAGAAGGGTTATGACGCCATCGAAGCGGACACCGGAAAATCCGGCCTCGCCGAGATCGCTACGCGTCGCCCCGACGTGGTGCTGCTCGACCTGGGCCTGCCAGACATGAATGGCATCGAAGTTCTGAAGCGCTTGCGTGAGTGGTCCCATGTGCCGGTGTTGATTCTTTCGGTCCGCGAATCGGCGGAGCAGAAAGTCGCGGCCCTCGATGCGGGGGCGGACGATTATGTCACGAAGCCATTTGACGCCAGCGAACTCTTGGCGCGGCTGCGGGCGATTCAACGGCGCGGCCCCGATAGCGAAGCCAGCGCCTATTTTCAGACCGGCCATTTAGCGATCGACTTCAACGGTCACATTGTTACGGTAAACGGCCGTGAGGTTAAGCTAACCGCCACGGAGTATGGACTCTTGCGAGTGCTCGCACTAAACGCCGGCAAAGTGGTCACCCATCGCCACCTGTTGCGCGAAGTCTGGGGGCCAAACGCTACCGAGCAGTCGCAATACCTGCGCGTGTACATGAATCACCTGCGCAAGAAGATCGAACTGCCGCGCAGCAAACAGAGACTGCTCAAGACCGAAAGCGGCATCGGCTACCGGCTCGTTCCGGCCGATTCCAATCGGATGACCGTTTCACAATAAATCCCGATAAAGGATGCAGTGCCCCTCGGTTCTGGCAAAGGAGGGCAACTTGTGGGCGTGGCAGCCGTCATCCATGATGTGACGCACGCTCCATCCGCGCACTAGAAGCGCATCCGCGAGTAGCTGCCGGTGGCAGCGCCACGGGACCGCCTCGGCGCACATGAGGGCAACCCGTTGCCGTCGTGCGAGACTTTCAATTTCACCGATGATCCTGGCGAAGTCCTCGGTCAGCATGAAATCGGCATAGGCGCGAAAGGTCGCCACGCGCCATGCGGTGTTGGGGGAATCGTGCGCTGCTTTACGAAAGCCGCCGAGATCCTGACGCCAGGTATAATCGATGCCCTTGTCGGCCAACGATGCTGCTAGCGTTTCACGGTTGAAATGCGGATGTCGTCTCGACATCGGCCAGCGGCGCACGTCGATCAACAATTCGATTCGATGGGCATTGAGCAGTTTGAGGAAAACCTCGAGCGTCCGCGTCGAGTGTCCAACCGTATGGATAGTCTCAAGTGAGTCGCAACTCATGAGAAGTCCCCAGCACTTCGCTAGATCGATTTATGGTTGCCAATTGCTGGCGCGAAGCTCCGCGCCGATGGTTCGCAGTTTGGAAAAATCGAAAATCCGCTCCAGCGCCGGTGCTTCTTTGTCGCCGCGCAGCCGCAACGCCGGTTCCATGGCTTTACGTTGTTCGTTGGCATCGATACTGCCGTCGGCGGTCGTCGCTCGCCGCATCAGTTCGAAGTACTTGGCAGCGTAGCTTTCCTTCATGTGCATTTGCCGCGCGATAATTGGAATAGTTCCGGCTTTGTTGGTTCGTGCATAAAAATGGCCCTTGAGCGAAGCTCGAGTGAATTGTTCCATCAAGGCGGAGTTGGTGCGCAGAAAGGATTCGTGGGCGCCGATGCCGCCGCCGGGAAAGATGATGTCTTCGTCGAGAAACGAAATCAATTCCCGGTACCCGGCGTCCTCCGCCATGAAGGCGAAGGGGGGTGAAAGAATCGCCGCGTCGACGACACCGCTGCTTAAGGCCTGGAAGAGCGTTGCGGTCAGACCAAGGCCAAGCATGGAGATTTGTCCCGGATCCTGCCCCTGCTTGCGCAAAACGTCGACGAGCATCGAATGACCGGCGGTGCCGAGGGCGGGGACCCCGACTTTTTTTCCCTTGAGTTGATTGACGTCGCGAATCTCCGGTTTGGCGTAGACCAGGAACAGCGGCCGGCGAAAGCTGCTCATGACAATCTTTAATGGTGCGCCGCCGAGGATCGCAGAGAAAAGGGCGGAACCCATGGCGGCAAACTCGACATTGCCAGCGACAGTGGCATTGACGCCGACACCGACAGCCATCTGCACCAATTCGACATCGAGATTCTCTTGGGCATAATAGCCTCTGGCTTTGGCGACATGGAATCCGACGATGTAGGGTTGGCCGGGGATGGCGATGCGGATCGTTCGGACGGCCGCGGATACGGGTCTGGGTATGATGACGATAGCGAATAGAATAAGCGCGATGATTTGTAGCATAAGATAGTCGAGTGAAATGAGCTTTTCTCTGCGCCCGATTGGATCAGAAGTTTGCCGATAATTCATAGTTTCAACTATGCCTTGCGCGATTGCGGTTGACATCATGACGGTTCTATTAGCCTCAACGGGCGTTGAAGAGGTGCCGGACGACCTTGCCGTGCGGGTTGCGCACAAGGTTCTTTCGGAAAACGATTTCCCATGGGCATTTATAAGATTCCAGGTGGCGCGCGCAATGGTCCAGGAGGGTTTCAGCGCTGACCGGGCCGTTGCGCACCACGATGGCACCGACCGCCTCGTCCGGTTTGCCGGCTCGCAGCGGCATGACCACGGCTTCTTTCACTTTGGGATGAGCGCGTAAAACGCTTTCCACTTCCGCCGGAATGACCCGGTTGGCGCCGACCTTAATCATCGAACTCTGGCGGCCGACGACGTAGAGGTTGCCGGCGCGGTCGAAGCGGCCGAGGTCGCCGGTGAAAATATAACGGCCGCGTCGTTTTGGGTTTTTTTGCAACGCGGCTCGAGCCGTTCGGTCTTTGACGCGCGGAATATCAAAAACAATTTCGCCGATGGCGCCATTACGAACCGGTTTCCCATTCTTGCCGACGACGCGCACTGGGAAAAGGCCATCGCGATGCCCGGCGGCATCGGGAATTCCGGCGCGATTTACGGAAAACGCCAAGGCGAAATCCGTGCCGCCGTAAGACTGGGCGATCCTGATGGTAAATTTTTTATAGAACGCGTCATAGATCGATCGCGGCAGATGGGCGCCGGCTGAGGCGCAGTGCTTTAGTGAAGAGAAGTCTGCGCGGTCGTCGAGGGGCAGGCGCGCCAGGATATCGAAAATCAACGGCACGGCATGAATACGAGTGACCGCGTTGGCGGCAATCGCGGCGACGGCTTTGCCCCTGTCAAATTGTTCCAACACGACTACGGAAGCGCCGACCAGTATCGGTACGATCAGGTGATAGATAGCGGCGGCGCCGCTGGTGAACGGACCGGTCGATAACAGGACATCATCGGCTCTTATGCTCCAGGCGCGCGCACCCAACTGGGCGCGTTTCATTAGCACTTCGACCGTGCGCAGGAACAGTTCCGGTTCGCCTGTGGTTCCCGACGTGAACGAGCCCAGCGCGGGCACTTTGCGGATCACTTTGCGACGGACAAACTGCTGTGATGTGCGCGGAAGCAGTAGACCGGCTTTACGATCCCATACAAGTGCTTGGCGGATCGCTAAGCCGCTACGCCGGACCTTGGCTAAAAATCTCTGATCGCCCGCTGCGGCGACGGCGCCAAGTGCTTTGGCGCGTTCGGCCAAATGGCCCGTCACGGACACCGGAACGGTTGCGATGCCGAGGGCTGTGGCTGCGTAAAAGAGTATATAGAAGTCGGGACAGGGTGGGATTCCGATAATTAGCCGGTCGCCTACCCCAAGCCGGCAATCTCGAAGATAAAGCGCGGCACGGTTCACTTGGCGCAAGAGCTGCGCGTAGCTGAGCTTTTCCCGCTCGCCGATGACGGCCGCTTTGTTCGGTCGTTTGCGTGCTTGCTTACAGAGCGCCCGGTACAACATTGAAATGATGGGTGCGCAACGGTTTGATCGGACTAATAGGTTGGGGTTGGTCTGTTTGAAATCGCTGTCATCGATGATATGCGCACCGGTTGGGTCTAGAGCTTAACCCCGGTGGTCTTAGCAAAACATTTTCCGCTTCGCAACGGGTGGTTAAGTAATCGACGAAATTCTATCGGCAGTAGCGATGGTCTGTCCTGCCGTGCGAGCGAGTTGCAGCTGCGGTTTTCGAAAAATTAGTTTTATAGACAAGCATTGCTAGAGCCGGGCCATTTCGTTCTGACGCTCATGCGCTGCTGCTACACGAAGCAATCGATGCTACGATTGACGCATGTGGCATTCGATTCCGTTGACGCTGTATTGGTTCACCTATTTCGGTTCGCTCGGGATCTTCTATCCGTACTTTACATTGTATCTGCGTGAGAATGCCGGACTGACGGGCACGCAGGTTGGCTTCGTGCTGGCGATCTCGCCGTTGATCGGCATGATCTCGCAACCTTTCTGGGGCCAAGTCGCGGATCGCACGGGCGCGCGCACACGCGTACTTGCGGTTCTCACCATGGGCACGGCGCTGGGATACCTCGGCTTGGGCCACGCTCGAGGCTTCTGGTCCATCGTGGTCGCGACATCAGTGCTCGCAGTGGTCGGCACGGCGGTGTTTCCCTTGATGATCTCGGTGAGTTTGGCGATTTTGCGCGACGCTGGGCGCCACGCGTTTGGCCGGGTGCGGGCTTGGGGCACGGTCGGATATTTTATTCTGGTGCTCATTTTGCCCTGGGCGTTAGCGTCGCTGCCGCGTCCGGAAGTTGCCGTGGGGGCCAACGTTTCTCAACCGGCATTAGGCCTAATGTTCCCGCTGACCGCCTCATTGGTTTTCATCTCTGCGTGCATCGCCGTGTTGCTGCCCAAGAAAGGCGCCGTCGGTTTGCGTGCGTCGCGCGGCGACTGGCGTGAGCTGCTGCATAACCGCGCGTTTGTGCGATTTCTCTGTTTCTCGTTGTTAGCCCACTTTCTGATGCATGGCCCCATGTGGCTGTTTCCGATTTTTATTCGCGCTCGCGGCGGTGATTTAGGCACGATTCGCAATATGTGGATTCTCATGTTGATCATCGAGATTCCGTTAGTCTTGTCCACCGGTAGTGGCCTGAAACGGCTGGGCGCGCGCGGCATGCTCACGGTTGGGGTGACCGTCGGCGGTTTGCGTTGGATCCTATCGGCGCTGATCACCGACCCAACGATACTATTCGCCGTGCAGGCGTTGCATGGTGTGATGGTGGTCGGTTTGAATTTGGGCAGCCCGCTTTATCTCGACGTGGTCGCGCCGGAGAAGTTGCGTTCGACGGCGCAGGGCATTCTCTCGATGGTCGGCAGCGGCCTGGCCGGCATCTTGTCGAATCTGACCGCCGGCTGGCTGGTCGACCGCAGCGGCACCGACATGCTTTACCTGCTATGCGGTATCGGTTCGCTGACGCTGGGTATCGTTAGCTTCTGGATCCTGCCGTTCGTCGAACGGCGGCGCGAAGAGCCGAAGGAGATCGCGCTGGCAAGTGAGACGCTGACCTAGGACGGCAAGCCGGTCTCTTCGTTGACGCCGAGCATGAGGTTCAAATTCTGGATCGCCACGCCGGCGGCGCCTTTGCCGAGATTGTCGAGGCGCGCCATCAGGATCACATGGCCTGACTGGTGCGGCAGGACGCGCAGGGAAATGTGATTGGTATCGTTGAACTCCTGCGGATCGAAGGTCATCTCGTCGGTCTCGCTACCGTCCGTAAGCGGTTCGACATCGACAAATGGCTCTTTGTCATAGCGCGACGCCAACGCTTCCCACATCGCCTTACCGGCGTCGGCTTTCGGCAGTGATTTGGCCGGAATCATGATCTCGACGCGCATGCCGCAGCGAAACGGGCCGACGTTGGGGAGAAACTGCGGTTCGGTACTGAGCGCGCCGTGGCGCATAATCTCGGGAATATGCTTGTGCAGCTTGCCGACACTGTAGGGCGCTTCGTGCGGCAAATGGATCAACTTATTTTTGGGATTTTCCCAACGCTCGATCATCGACCGGCCGCCGCCTGAATAGCCCGACAGCGCGTGAATCGCCAAGGGGGTGTCGGCTGCGAGCAAGCCGGCGTCGACGAGGGGCCGGGTCAGCAGGATCACGGCCGAGGAATAGCAGCCGGGATTGGCGACCCGTTTCGCCTTGGCGATCTGCTCGCGCCGGCCTGCGATGAGTTCCGGCAAGCCGTAAACCCAGCCTTCGGCCACCCGATGCGCCGTGCTCGCGTCGAGTATCCGCACCGGCAAATCGGCGAGCCATGCAGCGGCTTCTTTCGCTGCATCGTCCGGAAGGCAAAGCAGCACGATGCTGGCATCCTGCAACGCCTTTTTCCGCGCTGCCGGATCCTTTCGCAGTTCTTCCGGAAGGGTCACGACTTCGAGATCTTTTCGCCCCGCGAGCCACTCGCGAATGCGCAGCGCCGTCGTGCCGGCTTGGCCGTCGATGTAGATTTTCGGTGGCATTGGAATTGATCGGAATATTACGACGAAAATTGCGGCTTAGCAAAACTCACGGCTGCTTGGTGATGCCAGACTTCAGATCGGTATGCAGCAGGCGGTGGAAGAGATGCTCTCCGGCTTCGCGCCGAACAGATAGCCTCCCCGTATCATAGGCGCGAGAATTCAACCCGCGCTGGACAGAGTCGCAGATCGAGACATCTTCTGACTGAATCTGCTCACTGACGGCGATGCTGGCGAAATTCTTTTCCCGCGCCGATGCGGATACATCGGCGAAGTAGTAATCGAAAACGACCTCCGTCTTATCGACGCCGCGCGGGATGACCAGATTGGTGTCCATCACCTCGTCGTAAATGTTGACCATGAAGTTGGGATAGATCCAGAGATAGTTGGCACGGGCGCCTGTGCGCACGGCGGCGGTTTTCACTTCGCCCTTTCCGGACGCGATGGGGCTCGATTGCAGGCAGTAGCGTTCGCCGGTTTCGATCCGGTATTTACTGTTATCCAAAACGCTGCTCAGGCCGCTGTGTATATGCGGCACGTGATAGCCGCCGTCGAGATAGTTGTCGACGAAGACTTTCCAGTTGCACTTCAAGAAATAAGATCGGCGCTCGAACCAAAACAGTCGTTCAAGGTTCAAAGGTTCAAGGTGCCCAACCAAATCAGCGCCGAGAAACTCTTCCAAGTTTGGACCGCCTCTGTCGAGTTTTACAAAGACCCAGCCCTGCGATTCGGCAAGCTGGACGGGAACGAGGCTATTGGTGCTTCGGTCGAAGTTGGCGACGCCAGCAAATTCCGGTGTGTGGATCAGGTTGCCTTCGAGGTCGTAAGTCCAGCCGTGATACGGGCAGCGTAAATTTTCGGCTTTGCCTTCGCACTTGGTCACCACAGCAGCGGCGTGGTGGCGGCAGACATTGAAGAACCCACGCAGGACACTATCGTTTCCTCTCACCATAAGGATCGGCTCACCGGCAAGTTCATACGTGATGAATTGCCCGGATTCGCGTACCTGCTCGGTAC
>DASSGE010000062.1:0-3186 GCA_035693605.1 Binatia bacterium | reverse complement strand
TAGACAGGAAATGTTCTCCACTCAGTGTAAACTTATAAGAACTAGATATGAATTTATCATCACGATGAGTACGTCTGTTCGGAGGAGAGATGCTGACGTCGAGAAAGATACTGATTGTCGAAGATCGCGGTGATCTTCTCGATCTACTCGTGGAAGCCCTAGCCCTCTTGGGCTGGGAGACCCTCCGGGCCGAGAGCGGCCTGGAAGCGATGAATCAGCTTGAGCATAATATGCCCAGCGTTGTTTTTTTGGCTTTGGGAAGGCCGCCGATGAACGGCATCGAGCTGGCGGCCAGTCTAAAAGCGCATCCTGCCTACAAACATATTCCAATTCTTGCGGCGGGCGGGAATTCCGGCGAACTGATCCGCAACGTCTGCCTTGCCGCAGGCTGTGACGATTTCATTTCTAAGCCGCTCGCGTTTGCTGAGCTCGCATGGCGGCTTAACAATCTCATGGCCATGGAAAGACGAAGAATAATTAGAGCCAGCGAACCGGTAAATCTGGAATCTACTACTTGGAAACGAGATGTGAGCCGTGCCGGTCACCGGCATGTCGCTTAGTCAAGGACATCAGGGCTCGAGCGAGAGTGATAAAGGAAACGCCATAGTGTTTGTTACAGTTAAAGAAAGCACGCCACATGAAACTTAAACAAACCGGCAACCGGGTCGATACGACTTTGGGGGATCTCATCGCGGCGATCAGCGATATCGCCTTTGAGTATACTGATGATACGGATGACGCCTATCGTCTGGCTGGTCTGGTCCTGAAAGAGATTCTAAAAGACGCATCGCTTAGCGGTGATATCGTCGATTCGCCTTCTTATTGGCACTGACAACCATTCGAAGGGCGTCGGGATAGTTAAGCCGACGTTTTGCTCTGGTTAGCTCGTCGCTGAGATCGATTATCGCCAAGATATCCAAGATAAGGTGATGCGAGCGGTGGGTTTGCGCTCTCGTTGGGACAATCTGCTGGTTGGCGCTCATCTGGCTTCGCAGCGAGGCTTATTTCCCCCAGAACCCGTGATGTTTTCTTTTAGAATTGTCTATTATTAGACAGTCTTCCCACTGGTTAACCGTTGTACGATCATGAAACGTTAGCGCCCATGACGATATACGCCAAGACTTTATTGTTTTAGCTCCGCTCCCGTCAACGACGGGTAGGAGTATGCCATGATCAAACGCATCGATATCCACGGTCAACGGGTCAAACTATACAGCTCCGATAACGGCCGGACCTGGTCGAGTAGTCCGCAATCGCTTATTGCCTACGGGCAAAGGAAGCAAATGTTACGGGGCGATTTAAAGAAAGCGTTTGAACGGCTTTCCGATATTTCGGATCCCGAACCGAATACTAACGCTAAACATGGGATTCGCGTGAGTCCGAAGTCAAATTAAAACGGTGCACAGATAAGCGGCAGTTCAGACGATTGATTTCGACGATTTGGTCGAAGCGATCGACGTTGTCGAGGCGTATATCGTCGCGGCCCGTTTATGATTCAAATATTGCCCTGCAATCTCCGCCATCTTCCGCGTGTGACCTTCTGGCACATGTTCTGCTCTCTCAATGGATGGGTGAAAAAAACTCGCTATGAACAAAACCATCGCAATCCACGGCCAACACGTCATACTTTACAGCTCGGACGAAGGCCGTACCTGGTCGAGCAATCCGCAATCGATAATTGCGTATGAACAGCGGCGGCAGATTTTACGCTTGGAAATTCAGCAGAAATTCGCACGGTTCGACGATACACTCGAATCGAATCAGTATCGCTCCCGTGGATTTTAGATGCCAAGCCGAGTTTCTGGACCGTGCCCGTAAAACGAGTGCGCGTGCCTTTATCGCTTTAATCAAGACTATTTTACTACTTTAGCGCAACGAGGAATCGCTCACGCAAAGATCAAGACAGCGTGATGATCCCTCGGCTACATCGATAGCGAAAAGAAAGTCGTGAGGTCTGGTCATGAAGATCAATTGGCACAAAAATGAAGCGCTCAAAACCGAGGAGCTCGAACCAAAAAATAAGATTAGCTATTGGCAACTTATCGTCCTCCAGAGTCGAGCTAACGGTTGTTTCTATCAGTTCGAGAAACTTCCGCAGGTGAAATGGCATTGGCCGACCGGCACTTGGTTTCAAGCAAGGCTTGTCAAAAATACCCAGATGCCGAGTTTCCGGCACAGCGTTTGACTGGTTATATAATGCGGCGCTGTGACGCTCGTTATGGCGGCAGTCATTCTTGGGCTGGACGCCGCGCATTGCAAGGAGATTAGCTAAATGAACCAGCTTGCCGTACAGAGCCCGATCGTAGCCATCGACGCGATGGAAAATAGTGGACCGCGACAAGTCTTTCTGTTCAGCGGTCATATGGTTGACACCGCGCATCGGTCTCCAGCGCGCTTTCCGGCCGAGAAAGAACCCTACGCAGCCTCTGCGATCGGTAAACTGCTCGATAAACTAGGCGCCGGCGCCGACGATGTGGCGATTTCCAGCGGGGCTTGTGGGGGCGATCTGCTATTCGCCGAATCCTGTTTACAGCGCAATGTGCGAGTGGAGATATACTTGCCATTTGTCGAAGAGGAGTTTCTAAAAAAGTCTATCGACTTCGCCGGAAAACATTGGCGGGATCGGTTCTTTGCGGTCAAAGAGCACGTTCAGTGGTGGCACATAATGCCGCGCGATCTGGGACCGACTCCCGCAGGGGAAGATGCGTTTGCCTGTGTCAATCTGTGGATGCTCGATCAAGCGTTCCGGTATGGAACGGGAAAAGTTTGTTTCATCTGTCTGTGGGATCGCCAAGGCGGCGACGGACCGGGAGGGACGAAGCATTTGCACGATGCCGTCATTCAGGGCGCAGGCAAGGCTCATGTGCTCGATACGACCAAGCTCTGGTAGTTTTTCACCCGAGAACTAAAACTGACTTATGATTGGCTAAAACAGTTGCGGATTCGCGATGTAGGTTTGATCGGCTGAGTCACGCTACTTTGTGTCTGCACACCGCGCCAGGCAAGATGCCAATGCGGTTTCTGCGGGGCCTGGTTGGCAGAAGTGTCGATGACGGTGAGAATAGCTGCGTTAAGCGTGTGCCTTGGATAATTGCTCTGGTCCGTTACTTGTGAGAAACGCGGACGCACGAAGCTTCGCTGCGATCTCTTCACATGATCCGATCCGACGCTTTGGTCGAAACTTTA